>NZ_JBNCKS010000087.1:0-18496 GCF_049841635.1 Micromonospora sp. DT44
CGAACCGACACCACCCACGCGATAACGGCGGTCGACCAGAACTCGGTCAACCGGCCGTTTAACACCAGTCACCTAGGGCTTGTGTCCAGGTCCTCGGCCGGCCAGGGGCTGTGAGACTCGACCCAACCGGCCTGGTCGCGTACCCCGATGCCCTAGAACGGCGTCGCGGCGGCCTCCGGCGGCGCGCCGCGCGCCCGGCGGGCGTCCGCGACCGCGACGCCGCCGAGCACGACCGTCCCGGCGGCGGTGGCGACCACCCCCGGCAGGAACAGCAGCGGTACGGCCGCCGCCGCGAGCACTCCGATGGCGATCCATCGTGACGGCGACACCCGCCCGAAGACCTCGTACTCGAAGCGGGCCCGGCCGGTCAGGAACAGCGCGGGTCCGCCGAGCACAATGACCACCCACGGCGCCGGGGCGTGGCCGAGCGGATGCTCGATCACCAGCTCGTAGCCGATCGCCGTCGCGGCCAGACCGATCACCATGATCAGGTGGGTGTCGGCCGCCGAGCGGCCGATGTTGGCCGGGTGGCGGGCCATCTGCACCGCCTCGCCCAGGATCTGCCCGGCGCGTTGCACGTAGATTCGCCACAGCATGATCGACGTGGCCACCGCGAACGCGAACGCCCACATGTGCCCCGACCCGTACGGGCCCTTGCTGTAGGCGAAACCAGCCACCAGGATCGTCTCGCCGAGCGCCACGAGGAAGAACTGCTGGTACCGCTCCGCCAGGTGCTCCCCGGCGATCTCCCACTTCGAGACCGTGGAGCGGCCCAGCCCCGGCACCGGCCAGCCGCACCGTGCGGCCAGGTACTCGGCCGACAGGGCCACCGACCAGAGCACGACCTGCGTGTTGGTGCCCAGCAGCGCCCCGCTGATCCAGAGCACCCCCGTGACGGCGAATATGACCGCCATGCGCACCTTCAGCCGGCGGTACGGGTGCGGCCCCAAGGCGATCGACAGGATCACCGGTCGGGTCACCTGCGCGATGACGTACGCCGTGGCGAACATGAGCGAGGTCTCGGAGAACGCCCGGGGGACCGCCACCCCCATCACCATGCTGCTCACGAGCGCCGTCAGGACGACGATCTGCAACGGCGCGCGGTACGGGTCGTAGCGGCTCGTCGTCCAGGCGGTGCCCTGCCACACCGCCCAGAGCGCCAGCAGCAACAGCAGCGTCTTGCCGCTGCCGGTGATCGCCGCCGCGGCGTGGTCGCGGGCCGGCTCCCGGCTCAGATCCTCGAACGCCCGCGCGGAGATCCGGGTGAGCGCGAAGACGTACACCAGGTCGAAGAAGAGTTCCAGGAACGTCGCCCGACCGGGCGTGGCCGCCGCCGGGACCGGCTCCAGGTGTCCTGCCGCCCTGGAAGCCATGGTTAGCGGCCTGCGCCGGTGCTCCGGTCCACCTCGCAGTGGTAACACCATTGCGGGCCGGTGCACGGCGAACCGGCGATTAGGCCCACTAAGGGGATCTTGCTCAGGGGCGCCGTCACCAGGCAGGATCGATCGGTGACGAATCGATGGGGCATGACGGTGCCGTTGGGCGGGGTTCCGCTGGCCGAGCACCAGGGGGTCTACGCGACCCTCGAGCGATCCGGGTTCACCGACGTGTGGTCGTCCGAGGTCGCCGGGACCGACGCGTTCACCCCGCTGGCCCTCGCCGCGGCGTGGCAGCCGCAGCTACGGCTGGGCACCGCGATCACCCCGGTCTTCACCCGTGGGCCCGGGCTGCTCGCGATGAGCGCGGCGGCGCTGGCCGAGGCGGCACCGGGCCGGTTCGCGCTCGGCATCGGCGCGTCCTCCCCGGTGCTGGTGCGGGACTGGAACGCGGCGCGGTTCGACGAGCCGTTCCGGCGTACCCGGGACGTGCTGCGTTTCCTGCGGGCCGCCCTGCGCGGTGAGACGGTGGACGAGGTCTACGACACCTTCACCGTGCGCCGGTTCACCCTCGAACGCCCGCCCACGGCGCCGCCGCCGATCCTGCTCGCCGCGCTGCGCCCGGGGATGCTCCGGCTGGCCGGCGCCGAGGCCGACGGGGTCATCCTCAACTGGCTCAGCGCCGACGACGTGCCGCGAACCCTGGCCGAGCTGGGCGAGCGCCGGGCCGGCTTCGAGGTCGCCGCGCGGATCTTCGTCTGCCCCACCGAGGACGCCGCGTACGCCCGTACCCTCGGCCGCCGGCTCATCACCAGCTACCTGACGGTCCCGGCGTACGCCGAGTTCCACCGCTGGCTCGGCCGCGACACAACGCTCGGGCCGATGTGGGAGGCGTGGGCGGCCGGCGACCGCCGCGCGGCCAGCGCGGCCGTGCCCGACGAGGTGGTCGACGCCCTGGTGCTGCACGGCTCACCCGAGCGGTGTCGGACCCAGGTGCGGCGCTACGCCGAAGCCGGCGTGGACGTGCCGATCCTCGCGCTGCTGCCCACCCCGGAGGTGACCGCCGGGGGTGTCGCCGCGCTGACGACCCTCATCGCCCAACTCGGCGCCGAGCCGGCGGGAGCGTCCGCGTGAACCTGACCGACCGGATCGTGGTCGTCACCGGAGGCGCCGGTGGCATCGGAGCGGCCCTCGCGCGCCGCTTCGCCGCCGAGGGCGCCGCCGCCGTGGTCGTCGCCGACCTGGACGCCGAGGCCGCGCGCGCCGTGGCCGAGGGCATCGGCCCGGTGGCGCACGCCGCCGCCGTCGACGTCACCGACGAGACCCAGGTACGGGCGCTCGTCGACGACACCGAACGGCGGTTCGGCCGCATCGACCTGTTCTGCGCCAACGCCGGGGTCACCACCGGCGGGGGAGTGGAGGTCGACGACGCGGGCTGGGACCGGGCGTGGCGGGTCAACGTGCTCGCCCACGTCTACTCGGCCCGTGCCGTGCTGCCCGGCATGCTCGCCCGCGGTGGCGGTCACCTGCTGCACACCTGCTCCGCGGCGGGGGTGCTGACCGCGGTGGGCGACGCCGCGTACACCGCCACGAAACACGCCTCGGTGGGCTTCGCCGAGTGGCTGGCCATCACCTACCGGGACCGGGGCATCCGGGTCAGCGCCCTCTGCCCGCAGGGGGTGGACACCCCGATGCTCGCCGACGGGATCGCCGAGGGGCACCTCGGCGCCCGGGTGATCACCGCCTCCGGCGCGGTGCTCACACCGGACCAGGTCGCCGACGCGGCGATCGCCGGGCTCGCCGAGGAGCGGTTCCTGATCCTGCCGCACCCGGAGGTCGCCGACTACGCCCGCCGCCGCGCCGAGGACCCCGACGGCTGGCAGGCCGGCATGCGCAAACTCATCCGCCGCCTGACCACCTGACCCGGCTCGGCCGTCTCATCCGGGCGGCTCCGTCAGCCGCTCCGTCCGAGTCCAACCGGACCAGCCGCGCTGGCGCATCAGGTCCCGCAGTCGCTCCGCGCGCTGGTCGGTCTCGTCAGCGAGCGCGTCCAGCAGGTCCGGCAGATCGCCCTGCATGCCGTCGTCGAGGACGTCGCCGGAACCGTAGGCCTCCTCGGCGAGGGCGGCCATGATGTCGGCGGCCTCCTCCAGCAGCGCGTCCCCGCCCGTGTCGCTCTCGAAGATCTCGGAGAGGACCCGATACAGCCGGACGACCCGCGGGTCGTCGAGCTGCGCGAGCTTCGAGGGCATCCACTCGACGACGAGATCGGGCCAGCGGGCCGCGACCAGGATCCACCCGTCCCGTTCGGCCTCCACCATCCGCGTCGACGCCCCGATCTCCCGCAGCCGATCGAGGTAGGCAACCACCTGCGGTGCGAGCGCGAGGCTGTCACCGGCCGTGAGCTGGGCTATCTGCTGACGGCTGGTCTCCAGTCGGGCGATCTCGTCGAGCAGGTGGTTGTCGATCCGCCGCACCGACTCGGCGAAGGTCGACGCGTCGGCTTCGAGCATCCGAGCGATCTGCGACAGCGGCACCCCGGCATTGGCGAGGGTACGGATCTTGATCAGCGACACCACCGCCCTGGCGCCGTACCGCCGGTAACCCGACGCGTCCCGTTCCGGCTCGGGCAAGAGCCCCACCTGGTGGTAGTGCCGCACCGCCCGCGTTGTCACGCCCGCGTACGCGGCCAGTTGACCGATCGTCAGCATGCTCTGATCCTGCCGCCCCTCGGTCCGAACCGTCTCAGGAGATCCGGCGACGGTAGGAGACGATGGCGAACACGTACGCCGCCACGAGGATGCCGACGCACCAGGCCAGGGCGACCCAGATGTCGGTGCCCACCGGCTGCTCGGTGAACAGACGCCGGATCGCGTTGACGATGGAGGTCACCGGCTGGTGCTCGGCGAACGCGCGGACCGGTCCCGGCATGGTGTCGGTGGGCACGAAGGCCGAGCTGACGAACGGCAGGAACACCAGTGGGTAGGAGAACGCGCTCGCGCCGTCCACGGACTTCGCGGTGAGGCCGGGGACCACGGCGATCCAGGTCAACGCCAGGGTGAACAGCAGCAGGATGCCGGCGACCGCGAGCCACGCCAGCACCCCGGCGCTCGAGCGGAAGCCCATGACGAGGGCGACGCCGACGACCACCACGACCGAGACCATGTTGGCGACCAGCGAGGTGAGCACGTGTGCCCACAGGACCGACGAGCGCGCGATCGGCATGGACTGGAAGCGCTCGAAGATGCCGCCCTTAAGGTCCAGGAAGAGCCGGTACGCCGTGTACGAGATGCCCGAGGCGATCGTGATGAGCAGGATGCCGGGTAGCAGGTAGTTCACGTAGGAGTCGGTTCCGGTCTCGATCGCGCCGCCGAAGACGTACACGAACAGCAGCAGGAACGCGATCGGCATGACGGCCGTGGTGATGATCGTGTCCGGGCTGCGGCCGATGTGCCGCAGCGAACGTCCCAGCAGGACGGCGGTGTCGCCGAGGAAATGCCTGTTCATCGGTGGTCCTTCGCGGCGGTCGTGCCGACGAGGGCGAGGAAGACGTCCTCCAGGGTCGGCTGCTTCTCGACGTACTCGATCTCGGCGGGCGGGAGGAGTCGTTTCAGCTCCTCGAGGGTGCCGTCGACGGCGATCCGGCCCTCGTGCAGGATCGCGATCCGGTCGGCGAGGTGCTCGGCCTCGTCGAGGTACTGGGTGGTGAGCAGGATGGTCGTGCCACCCTCGGCGAGCTCCTTGACCGCCTGCCACACCTCGATGCGCGCCTGCGGATCGAGGCCGGTGGTCGGCTCGTCGAGGAAGATGACCGGCGGGTTCCCGATGAGGCTCATCGCGATGTCCAGACGGCGGCGCATGCCACCGGAGTACGTCGACACCCTCCGGTTGGCCGCCTCGGTCAGCGAGAAACGGCGCAGCAGGTCGTCCGCGACCGCGCCGGTGTCCCGCAGGTGCCGCAGCCGGGCCACCAGCCTGAGGTTCTCCCGCCCGGTGAGGATCTCGTCGACCGCCGCGAACTGCCCGGTGAGGCTGATGGACCCGCGGACGTCGGCGGCCTGGGTCGTGACGTCGAAGCCGTTGACCCGGGCGGTGCCGGCGTCGGCCCGCAGCAGTGTCGCCAGGACCTTCACCATGGTGGTCTTGCCCGCCCCGTTCGAGCCGAGCAGCGCGAAGATGCTGCCCCGTGCGACGGTGAGGTCGACGCCGCGCAGCACGCGCAGATCCTGGTACGACTTCTCCAGCCCGTGCACCTGTATCGCCGGCTCCTGGAGCCCTGGCGTTGTTGACGTGATGGTCATGGCAGGCAGCATGAAGGGTTGACGCTGCGTCAAGGTCAAGCGGCGCCGACCGTCTCCTTCAGGCCAGCAGTCTTCGAGTTGATCAAGAGGTTCCCGTCAGAAAGACGTCCACCGATGACGCGAACCTCTTGATCAGCGCCGGAGCCGGCGGGCGCGGCGGAGGGGATCGGGGTGGACGGACCAGAACAGGCGACGCCACCAGGGACGGGCCGCCCGCAGCGTCGTCACGTAGGCGGTGGCCACCTCGGCAGCGCGGGCCGCCTGGTCGGCCGTCGCGGTGCCGGGGGCGAACCCCACCTGGTTGAGCAGCGTCGCCAGCTCGTCCACCGCCGGGTCGGCCGCCGCCTGCCCGTCGGGCCGCGCACCGTTCGCGCGCCGCTCCCGGGCGTCCGTGAGAGCCTGCCGGGCGCGTCCGGCCACCTCGGTGGCTGCCAGGTCGTCGCCGACCGGCCGACCGGCCAGCCGCAGCGCGTCGGTCACCTCCCGCCAGGCGCCCGCGACGCGTTGGCCGGGGTCACCCCGCACCAGCCGGCCGCGACTCAGGGAGCGGCGCATCGCCAGCAGGGTGAGCAGCAGCACCCCCACCACCAGCAGCAGCGACCCGCTGCCGCCAGCCACCAGTACCGGCGTGGACACACCACCGCGCGCCGGCGGCCCGTCACCAGCGGCCACCGGCTCCGGCGACGCGCTCGGCTCCGCGGTGGGCGCGGGCACCTCCGACGGCGGCGGATCCTCGGGCGTGGGGCGGAAGTCCTCCTCCACCGGCCGCGGCTCGTTCTCCGGGCGGGGCAGCGGGTCGAACGCCACCCAACCCAGCCCGTCGAACAGCACCTCCGGCCAGGCGTACGCGTCACCCGCCCGCACCGGCCCCTGACCACCGGAGGAGAAACCCACCACCACCCGCGTCGGTAGCCCGGAGAGCCGGCCGAGCACCGCGAACGCCGCCGCGAACTGCTCCGACGTGCCCCGCTGCCCGCCACCGTTGCGCGGTCCGAAGAGGAAGAAGGCCAGATTCGGGTACGCGTGCCCGCTCGGCGCGTCCGCCACCACCCGGTAGTGCTCGGCCAGGAACTGCTCGATCGCCGCCGCCCGCGCGTACGGGGCGCCGTTCTCCTCGGCGAGCTGGGTCGCCAGCCGGCGCAGCGGATCCGGCACACCGTCGGCGACCCGCAGCACCCGGGCCACCTCCTCGCCGGCGGGCACATTCGCGGTGGCGAGGAGGTTGTTGTCCGGGCGCTCCCGGACCGACGTCACCTCGTACCGCAGCCCCGGCGTGAGCCCCTCCGGCCGGATCAGCGTCCCCGTCGCCGGGTCGTACGCCACCCGCGCGCCGCTGACCTCGCGAGGCGTCGCCACGGCCGGGAGCAGCCGCCCCGTCAGCTCCGCCACGGTGATCTGCTGCCGGACGCTCTGCACCGTGCTGTCCCGGGCCGGCTCGCCGGCCGGCAGGATCCGCCCCGCGTTGCGGTACGTCGCGCCGACCCGCCAGGTGATCCCGTCGTAGTCACTGAGCACCGCCAGTCGGATCCGCACCCCGGCCGTCTTCGGGTCGTCCGCGTCGCCGGCCGGAGCGGTGGTGCCCGAGGTGTTCACGTCGAGGAGCTTCTGTTCCGGGTGCAGCGCCCACCCCGAGATCCGGATCAGTGGGTTCTCGTCGAGCGTCTCGACCTGCGGCGGCTCCACGTAGCGGCGCGGGTCGACCGGCCGCCCGTCGACCTGACCGGCGACCACCGGGCCGAGCAGCGCCATCAGCCCGATCACCAGGACGACGCCGAGCGCCGCCGACGCCGCCAGCCGAAGTCGCACGGCCGCCCGTACCCCGGGGGCGAGACCCGCCGCCGGGTCGCCGCCGGCCGGCGACGCGCCGCTCGGTGCGGCCAGCCCGACCGCCGCGACCGCGACGAACGCCACCGTCGCGCCGATCGCCGGTTCGGCGTTCGGGCCGACCACGTAGAGGGCCGCCGCGTAGAGCCCCGCCGCCGGCAGGTAGCCGAGCAACACCCGGCCGGTCCGCAACGCCACCTCCGCCCCGGCCAGACCGGCGAGCCAGGCCGCCACCACCGGCACCAGCACCGTGTCCGGGGTGGGCTCCACCGGGATCATCGCGGTGAGCAGGCGGGGAATGCCGTTGCGCGCCGCGTCCGCGCTCACCTCCAGCAGGCTGCCCGGCAGGTCGGCGCGGGCGGCGGCCAGGCGCAGCGACCACAGTGTCCACCCGGCCAACGCCGCCATCGACACCGGCGCCACCAGCCACGACGGCAGCCGCCGGGCGGCCACGCTGGCCAGCACCGAACCCACCGCCGCGCCGATCACCAGCCGGGTCAGCAGGTCGCCCGCGTACACCCGGCCGAGCACCACCCCGGCGAGCGCGATGAGCGCGATGAGCGCCAGTGGCACGACGGCCGCCCGCAGCGCGCGTCCCACCCGCCCCGCCGCGCTCGGGCCCTCCGCCGTCGCCTCCTGCGCCTCGCGCTGCGGCGCGATGCCCGTCACCACCGGCGTACCCCGTCCCACTCGGCGGCGAACTGCGCGCCGTCCACCGCGTCGACCACCACCAGGCCGCCCGTGCCCGCCGGCGTCGGCTCCGCCGCGCCGAACACCCCGACCACCACCGACGGGTACGCGCCGCGCAGCGCACCGACGTGCCCCAGTCCGTCCCGCCCACCGGGGCCGGTCAGGAAGATCAGCGTGTCGCCGAGCCGGTCCTGGCGCAGCCGGGTGGTGACGGCGCGCAGAGCGTCGTCCTCGTCGGACAACTCGGCGGCGGCCAGCCGGTCCAGCGGCCCCACCCCGGCCGGCCCGCCCTCGATCGTCTCCGGGCCGACCAGCAGCAACAGCACCGGCAGGTCCGCGCGGTGCGCGGCGGTGACGACCGACGCCGCCGCCTCGCACGTGGACTCGAACGACTCCGCCACCCCGCCCGTACGGTGCGGATGCGCGGCCGCCCGATTGTCCAGGAGGACGACCAGGCTGGGCAGGCTGGTGTCCACGTTCTCCCGCACCATCAGCTCGCCGACCCGGGCGCTCGTGCGCCAGTGCACCCGCCGCAGCTCGTCGCCGACCACGTACTCCCGTAGGGAGTCGAACGTGATCGACCCGTGCGGCACCCCGTCCACCCGACCGTCGAGGCTGCGCCCCGCACCGGTCGGCACCGCCGACAGCGGGTGGATCCGAGGGTGCACCCAGACCGGTGCCGTCTCCCCGTACGGTCGGGCGAGCGCCACCAGACCCAGCGGGTCCCGCCGGGTCACCCGCAGCGGACCGACCGCCACCACCCCCCGACGGTCGGTCGGCACGTCGTAGCGGACCTCGGTGTCCCGCCCGGGACGCAGGCGCAGCAGCGGCACCGGCACCGCGCGGCTCCCGCACCGGTCCTCGGCCAGCAGGTTCGCCGAGCGCAGCCGACCCGCGTTGCGGACCGTCAACGTCATGCTCGCCGGCTCGCCGCGCGCCACCCGGTCCGGGTCGGCCCGGCGCGCGACCACGAGCCGGGGCTGCCAGGCCGCCGTCAGCGCGGCGTAGCCGACGGCCGCGCCGGCCGCCGCGCCCAACAACGTCAACTCGGGGTACGCGAACCGGAAACCGATCCCCAGCAACACGACGGCGGCGACGAGCAGCCCGACCCCTCGGGCGGTGATCCCCATGGCGCTGCTGCCGGTCAGCCCTGCACCGGGGCCGGCTGCCCCGACGGCAGCGGCACCGGCACCGACGCGACGGCCTGACGCAGCACCTCCGCGGCGGTCACCCCGCGCACCTGCGCGTCCGGGGTCAGCAGCAGCCGGTGCGCGAACACCGGCTCGGCGAGCGCCTTGAGGTCCTCCGGCATGATCCAGCCCCGCCCGTCGATCAGCGCGTACGCGCACGCCGCCCGCGTCAACGCGATCCCACCCCGAGGGCTGACCCCGACGCGTACCTGCGGATGGGTGCGGGTCGCAGCGGCCAGCCGGACCGCGTACGCGTACAGCGGCTCGGCGATGTGCACCCGGCGCGCCATCCGGACCATCTCCCCGACGGTCGCCGTGTCGGTGATCGGGGTGAGCGCCTCGGGGGAGCGGACCGTCGCGCCGCGCAGCACCTCCACCTCGACCGCCTCGTCCGGGTAGCCGACGGACAGCTTCACGAGGAAACGGTCGAGCTGCGCCTCGGGCAGCCGGTACGTACCGTCCATCTCCACCGGGTTCTGGGTGGCGACCACCAGGAACGGCGCCGGCACCGGGTGTCGGACCCCGTCCACGGTGACGGTGTGCTCCTCCATCACCTCCAGCAGCGCCGACTGGGTCTTCGGCGACGCCCGGTTGATCTCGTCGGCGATCACGATGTTGGCGAACACCGGCCCCGGGTGGAACTCGAACTCCCTGCTCGCCTGGTTGAAGATCGTCACGCCGGACACGTCCGACGGGAGCAGGTCCGGGGTGAACTGGATGCGCCGCCACTGACCCTGCACCGTCGCCGCGATGGCCCGTGCCAGCGTCGTCTTACCGACCCCCGGCACGTCCTCCAGCAGCACGTGCCCCTGAGCGAACAGCGCCGTCAGCGCCAGCCGGACCACCTGCGGCTTGCCGAGCACCACCGCGTTGACGTTCTCGGCCAGCCGGGCGGCCAGGGCGGCGAAGCCCTGGACCTCCGGTTGGGTGAGCGGCTCGTGGGTGTTCACGGTCGGTGGTGCTCCTCGCCTGGTGGTTCAGCAGGTGGGCAGGACGTTGATGTTGTCGCCGCCTTCCAGGTTGAGCCAGGCCCAGGGGATGTAGTTCTTCCCCTCGTAGTTGACCTGCACCCACCAGGTGCTGCGCTTGTCCTTGTTGTAGATGTAGGCGTAGACCTCTTCGCCCGACTTCTTGCAGTAGGCCTGCAGCCGCGTGCCGTTTGCCACCCAGCCCGCCTGGCGGTCGTTGTCCTGCCGCGGGACCTCGAAGATCTCGTTGCCGTTGCGTTCGCCGGGGATTTCCCGCGTGCAGTAGCTCGCCTCCGGGCCTGAGGCGCCGTTGCGGCACGTCGCGATGCCGTACAGCGGCTGGGTCGTCTGGGCCCTCGTCGCGGTGTTCCTGCCGGCCGCGTTGGTCGCCGTCACCGTGAACGAGTACGCCGTGCCCGGCGTCAGACCCGTCATCGTGATGCTGGAACACGCCCCGGCCTTCGCCGGCTCACCTGACGTGCTCAGCGAGCAGGTGGCCCTACCACCGCCCGCGTCCACGGTGAACGTGACGGTCGCTCCCGTCGCCGTCGCCGACGAGCCGGTCACGGTCACCCGGGGCGCCGCGACCGTGCGGGCCGTGGCGGTGGCCTCCGGGCCCGGCCCGGCCTCGTTGACCGCCTTCACCTTCACCGTGACGTTCTGGCCGTTGCCCAGACCGGTCACGGTGGTGCGGGTCTCGGTCACCTCGCTGGTCTTGCCGCCGACGTCCACCTGGTACTTCGTCACCGGCCGGCCGTTCGCCTCAGCCGGCGACCACTGCACCGTGACCGCGCCCGGCTGGTCGGCGACCGTACCGGCCTGCAGGTCGAGCGGACGACCCGGCGCCGCGAACGGCACCACCGTGTTGCTGACCGGCGAGGCCGCCGAGCCGGCGCCCTTGTCGTTGACCGCCACGACGGTGAACGCGTACTGCGTCCCGTACTCCAGCTCACCGGCCGGAATCACCAGCTCGGTCTTGGTCGACTCGCCGGCCGGCGCGTTCGTCCCCGCCGACGTGGCCGTCACCGCGTACTTGGCGATCTTGTTGCCCTGGGCGTTCGCGGCCGGCCACTTCACCACCACCGTGCCGTCCGGCCGCTCCTGCGCCGTGATGCTGGCCGGCGGATCGGGCACCGCGGCGGTCGGAGTGACCGGGTTGCTGCTGCGCGGCGGGCCGTCACCCTTGGCGTTCACGGCGTGCACCGCGAACCGGTACGTCTCGCCGTTGGTCAACCCCTTCACCTCGACGGCGCGCTGGTTGGCACCCACCTCCAGGCGCTGACCGGCGCCCTGCACGACGTACTTGATGATCTCCGCGCCGTTCGCGGCGGCCGGCCGCCAACTCACCCGGGCCTGGGCGTTGCCGGCGGCGGCCGTGACGCTGCGCGGCGCGCTCGGCTTGCTCACCCGGGGCTTCTTCGGCGGAGGCGGCGGCGGGGGCGCCGGCGGCGGGTCACCGCCCAACACGTCGTTGGCGTACTTGTCGACCTCGCGCACCTGGTGCTTGTCGTCCACCACCCGAGCCGTCGCCGAGTCGGGCGAGTTGATGAACAGGTGGTTCTCCCGAACCTCCATCTCCAACGGTCCGGTCGCCTTGCCCTTGATGGTGTCGACCAACTGGCCGCCCACATCGAAGGAGTAGATGGTGCCGGTGGCCTCGTCGGCGCAGTAGAAGCGATCGGCCCACGCCACCGCCGGGCTCAGCCGGTCGCCGCTGCCCGGCACCGTGAACGTCCGTTCCTCGCCGACGTCACCCACCACCAGCACCCGCCGCTCGGCCGGCACCGTCACGGGCACCCGCGGCCCCGACGTGCGGGCCGGCAGCGCCGCGGGGCCGGGCAGCGTCAACGGCGTCGGGCGCACCTCGCCGCGCCGTACCCGCAGAAGCCGGCCAGCCGTCCGGTCCAGGACCGCCACCCCGTCGTCCAACGTGGAGACCACCAGATCGTGGCTGGGGTCGGCGACGTCGTACGTCTCGACCCGCTCCGGGCTGAGCCCTCCGCCGGCCGGCGCGGCCGAGGCCGGCGCGGACGGCAGCTTCGCGGCGGTGACCGCCGAGACCGTGCCCTCGCTGGGCACCGCGATCCAGAGCCGGCCCTCACCGTCGAACGCGCCGCCGGTGATGCCCGGCGGATAGCGCACCGGTTCACCGACCGGGCTCAACGAGCGGGGGTCGAGCTGCCGCACGATGCCCTGCACCGCGTCGACGACGAACGCCGCGTCCTCGTGCAGGGCCACGCTCACACCCAGGCCGGGCGTGGTCGGCGTGGTCGCCGTGAGCTGCAACGTGGCCAGGTCCAGTGAACTGATCTGCCCGGTCTGCAGGTCCCGCAGGATCAGCAGCCGGTCGGTCTGGGCGACCTGCATCGGGTGCCGACGGGCGCCCGGAATCTCGGTGCGGGTGTCCACCCGGGCCGTCACCCCGTTGACCCGGGCCAGCTCGCTGCGCACCCCGCTCCACAGCCAGGAACTCGCGTCGTAGTTGGCCACCGCGTTGTCCGCCGCGCCCAACCCCAGGACGGTCAGCCCCATGGCGGCCAGCAGCGCGGTGACCGTGCCCACCGTCACGAGCCCGCCTCGCAGTCGGGACCGGGAACGGGGGGCGTCGGTCCGCTCGGCGTCGTCGATGCTGGCCACAGCCGGCTGCCTTCCCTGAGTCGTGGCAGGTGGCGTACGCCTCGCGGCGACCCCTCCCCTGAGCCGGGTGCCATCATATGGCCCGGCCGGGAACGGGGGAACCCGCACCGTCACCCCTGTGGATACCGAGCGTGCGCGGCGGACGCCCGGCTCAGCTCCACAATCGTCAATCCGACGATGACCAGCTCTGTGGCGCGGTGCTCAGCTCGGTGGTGTCGACCGCTCACGATTCGTGCACACCTGACCCGAGGTGGCGAAGCTGTCGGTCGAGTAGACCGCCAGCACCGTGAAGCAGTAGTCCACCCGGGAGCTGAGCCCGTTCACCGTGTGGCGGGTCCGCCCCGGCTCCACTGTCGCCATCACGCCGAGCGCCGACCCGGCCCGCCCACCCGCGACCATGAACGGCACCGTGCCCCCGGACGGATCCGTCCAGCTCAGCGTGATCGTCACCGCGTCGTCGCTCAGCTTCAGGTCGCCGGGAGGGGGACCGGTCGTCGCCGGTGCCACCCTCACCGGTGTCCCGGACGGCGGCGGCGCGTCGTCACGGCTCAACACCACCGCGCCCAGGCCCGCGACCGCCACCAGGGCAACCCCGGCGGCCACCGCCGCGCCGATCACCGTCGCCCGGTTGCGGCCCGTCGAGCCAGTCCCATCGGTGTACGACGGCGCGTACGCCTCCTGCGGGTAGTACTGCCCCGGGTGCACCTCGTGGCTGGCCGGGACGTGCTGCGCCGGGTACCGCTGGCCGGCCGGGTACCGCTGGCCGGCCGGATACTGCTCGGTGGCCGGGTACTGCTCCGCGGCCGGGTAGGCGGGCGCGACCGGCGGGCCGTAGGGCGCGGCCAGGCCCGGCACCAGATCGTCCACCGGAGTCGACGCCGAGCCGCCATACCCGCCGGCGATGTGCGCCGGGCCGCCATGTCCACCCGGGACGGGTGCCGGTCCGCTGTGCTCGTTCGGGATCGGGGCGACAGGCGTCGTCGGGGCCGGTTCGAGGTTCGGTGCCCAGTCGGGTGGGGTCGCCAAATCTTCGGCGTCGGGCCTGCCCAGACGGGGGGTCGACGGCCCGACGGCCGGGAACACCTCCGTCGACGCGGACGCGAGACCTGACGCTTCGCCGGGTCCGGCCGACAGCGCTTCCGTGCCTCTGTCGCCCGGTCCAGGCCGCTCGGGCACGCCCGCCTGGCCGTCCCCGGTGCCCGGTGAGCCCGGCGTGCCCTCAGCGACCGCTGTGGGCCGGACGTCCGCCGACCCAGGGGCATCAGCACTTGACGCGGGTAGCGGTTGCGGAGGCGCGCTGCTGCTCCACGGCGGCGCGGTCAGTCCCCATGGGGGTGCGCTCACCGGAGGCGCCGACACCGGCTGGCTCTGCCCAGGTGGTGCCGGAACGGGAAAACCAGGTGGCCCGGACACCGGGAACGCCCGGGCGGGCGGGCCGGACACAGGGTGCGGCGGTGCGGACGTCGGGAACGCCTGGGCCGGGGGACCGGACACGGAGTACGGCGGTGCGGACGTCGGGAACATCCGGGCCGGGGGGCCGGACACGGGGTACGGCGGTGCGGACGTCGGGAACGCCTGGGCCGGCGGACCGGACACGGGATAGGCGTGGCCGGGTGGTCCGGACATCGGGTTGGCGGGCGGCCCGACTACCGGTTGGGGTCGGGCGGGCGGCCCGGAGACCGGTTGGTCGTACCCGGGCGGAGCGGACACCGGACGGCCGGGTGGCGCGGCCGGTCCAGAGGCCGGCGCCGAGGGCAGGGGCGGCCCGGGGACCGGCAGCGGTGGTGCGGCGGGACCTGCTGCCGTGACGGCCGCGCCACTCGGCCCTGCCGCCGCGAGCCGAGCCGCCTCCTCGGCCAGCAGGGGCTCGATCTGCCGTACCTGAATCGTGGGGTCATCCCACCGCGGCGCTGGCGGATGGCTGGTGTGCGGACCGGCGGAGGTCGGCGCCGTGGGCCGCTGCGCGGTGGCGGGCGGTCCGGCCATGGGCGGTGTCTGCGGCCGGCCGGACACCGGGCGGATCGACGCGTCGGTCGTGCGCTGGCGCGGCGGCGCGGGTGGAGGCTGCTGCCGCAGGTGCGGCGTGGGCTGGGCGGCTACCCCAGGTGGTGGGCCGGCCACTGGCCGGGGTGCGACCGCCTGCTGCTCGACCCGCTGGCGGGGCGGCATCGGCGGTGCGGCCGGCACCACCGGGGGGACGGCCGCCGCGGGCCGCGTCGGACCGGCAGCGGGCGGGGAAGGCTGCGGGGCCCAGGGCGACGCGGGCGCTGGCGGACCGTCCGTTGTCGGGCGCATCGCGGCCAGGGTCGCCAGAGACAGCGTCGGGCCGGAGAGCGCCGCCCGGGCCCCGGAGTCGGTCGAGGTGCCGGTGGCGGAGGTCGGCGGCCCGACGTACGTCTGCTGCGCGGCAGGGCTGCCCTCGCCGAGGTAGTCGCGGGCGGCGCGTACGACCGGGTGGTTCTCCCCGAGCGCAACCGGCCCGGCGCTGGCGACCCTGGTGTAGTTGCGGCGGGCCTCGTGCCTGTTACCCAACTCCTCGGCGACCTCCGCCAACTCGAAGGCGAGCGCGAGCATCGTCGGTTCGGAATGGTCCCAGCGCCGCTCGCCCGCCGCGAAGGCCTCCTCGAGCACCCGGCGGGCGGCGAGCGGATCGTCGGCCTCGCGGTGCAGGCGGGCCAACAGGTGAGCGGTGTGCAACGTCTCGGGATGGTCCTCGCCGTACGGCGGACGGGCGGACCCGACGGCGTCCGCGAGCAACGTCCGGGCGGCGTCGTGGTCGCCCGCCGCGCGCAGCGCGAGGGCCCGTTGCTGTACGGCGGCCAGGGGAGAGGGATGGGACACAGGGCAATGCTGCCGTCACCGGGCCGTCGACGCTACCCGGCCCTGCGCTCGAGCCGACTCTGGTGACCCTGAGCGGCGGTGTGAGCGGTGGCGGGAGGGTGATGTGCATGATCCACGGCTGCCGTGTACAGTAACTCCCCGTGCGGCCCGCTGGGCCGATCTTCGGATGCAAGATCATCTGGGTCGGCAGGGTAGGCTGAACGAGCAAGTCCGGGTGGCGGAATGGCAGACGCGCTAGCTTGAGGTGCTAGTGCCCGTATAGGGCGTGGGGGTTCAAGTCCCCCCTCGGACACCAAATATCGTGGAAAATCACGATAAATAGGACACAATGATTGTCCTATTTGGTCTAAGTTAGACCCGAATGTTGCAAATATTGGAAGCGGCTGTCTGGCTGTGATTGGCCGTATCTGTCCAATTCGGTGACAGGAAATGGGCGTCTCTTCTTCGCGTAGACGTCGCAGATCGACGGCGGTGGCCACGCCGGGTCTGCGCCTCAGCGTCGGTACGGGTCGATGATCTCCTTCGGGCGCAGCGCGAGGGCTGCGAGGTCGCGCAGTATCGGCGAGGTGAGGTAGAACCTGCCTCGGGTTTCGCCGTGCTGTTCGAGCATGCCTGCCCGGACGAGGGCGCGAAGGTCACGGGTTGCTTGGTCGTCGGTGAGGCTCTCATCGCGCTGATAGACAGTGCGGCGCACTCGACCGCCGCTTGCGGCCAGGTAGAGGGCGCTGACCACCCGCTCGGGTAGCCCTGCGCGTCGGACCCAGGTGTCGAGCAGTTCCCAGAGCTGCGCGGCTTGGTCGAGGCGTTGCCGGACCAGTTGGGCTTGTTGGTGATGAGCGCTGAGGCAGAATCGGATCCACCTGCTGGTGTCGTTGTCAGGCTGCCAGGTCGGACCGCCCACCTCGCCGAGCGCGTCGTAGTAGGCGTAGGTGTTCCGACCGACGCCGAGCCACTCCTCGATGGAGGAGAATTCCGGGGCGAGGACACCGTCGCGGGCGAGCACGAGGGTGTGGAGGCAGCGCGACATCCGACCATTCCCGTCCCGCCAGGGGTGGATCTTGACCAGGTTCAGGTGAGCCATGGAGGCCCGCACGAGCAGTGGGGTCTCCGGTTCACCGTCGGCCAGCCAGTCGATCAGCTCGGAGATCAGCGACGGAATGTCGTCGGCGTCTGGCCCGGTGTAGACGCGTCGGCCGGTGTGCGCCTCGTCGATGTGGATGTCTCCCGGACGGAAGCGACCCGGCCACTTACCGAGCTCATGCCGGAGCATCATGAAATGCAGTGCATTGAGCAGCATGTGCTGCCAGGCGAACTCGCGTGAGCGGGCGAGTTGTTGCACGTAGGTCAGGGCGTCCCGGTAACCGGTGATGACGTCCCAGGTTTGCGGGTTCGTCTCTACCGGTTCGTCGCCGGCGACTGCCGCGGCGGCGTCTTCCAGGGACACCTGGTAGCCCTCGATCGAATTCGAGCCCTGGATGGCGTGAGCGATCAGAGTTCGTCGGAGTTGCCCTGTCCAGCGGTGCGGCTCAGCGATCTGATACCGCAGGTTGTCCCGCATCGTGTCCAGTTCGCCAAGCACGCGCTTGTCGTCCTCGGCGAGCGCAGGGGTCCGATAAAGCATGCGCTAATCATACAATGTCTTCCGCCGAATCCCAGATTAATTTCAGCATTACACGGTAGGGGGCGTCAGGCCGCTCCTGACGCGTCGTGCCCCATCGCGTACCGCACTGGATGAGGTTGTTCGGTCATGACACCACTTATCCGACCGCAGGAACACCTCGTCGGTCCACTCGTACCCGCTGTCCTGCCCGCGCGTCCCCGCTCAGGTGCGATGCCGATGGCCGCTCTACCTGCCCGAGTCTGCCCACCGCCGACCACCGACGCCAGCCTGGTGCTGGGGATGGCTCTTCCAGCACGCTGTGGCCGGGTGAGCGCGCAGCACCTCCTGCGCGCGCTGGGCTGGCCCCCGCCTCACCGCCTCGACATTCAGCCGCGCGACGGCATGCTCGTCATCCGCTCGGCTAGCGACGGCCTCCACCAGGTGGGCAGCCGGGGGGACCTACCCTTGCCGGCGAATGCCCGGCACATGTGCCGCATCGAGCCCGGCCAACCCGTGCTGCTCGCCGCCATCGTGGCGCACGACCTGCTCGTCGTGCATCCCGTCAGCACCGTCGTACGCCTGCTCGCCGACCTGCACACGCACCTGACGGGAGCCGACAATGAACACTGACCCCGCCGCCATCGCTGCCGCTCGACAAGTTCTGGCTCACCTGGGCGTCACGGTGACCGATCTGCAGTCGCATCCCGCGACGCCGTCCGTTCTGCCGACCATCGCCGAGTACCTACCCCGTGTCGTCGCCGCTGCCGGGCCCGGAGCACGCCGCACCTACGGCACCTACGGGGACCGAATGGCCGCCGCGTGGCCCGATCGGCCCTTGGACACCATCACTGCCAGTGACTTTGAGGCTCTGAACAGGCGATGATTGCCATTGCCGTGTCGCGGCGCAACAGCCGCAACGGCCGGCACGCCGGCGAACACCTCATCGCCGCCGCCCGCGCCTTCTACCGACGTGCCATCGCCGACGGGCTGATCGGTAGTTGTCAAGTCAAACTGAGACGGTCTGTTCCTGCTGGGTTGGCTGGTTGATCCAGGCATGGTCGGGCAGCCT
>NZ_JBNCKS010000088.1:0-18318 GCF_049841635.1 Micromonospora sp. DT44
AACTGGCACACCGGCCAACCGGTCATGCGATCCCTGACCGCCTACGACCACTGACCCCTTGGAATCGATCATCTAGCAGTCCGGGCCCCGTCGGGGCCTCTGATCTAAGGAGTAAGGGATGAAGCGCAGAATACTGGCTACCGTCAGCGCCGCGACGGCGCTGACACTCGTCCTCGCCGGCTGTGGCGGCGAGGACGAGCCGGCCGACCCCAACGCCCCGGTGACGATCACCCTGGCTGGCTGGAGCCTGTCGTCCACGCCGGAGTTCAAGGCGCTCGCCGACGGCTTCAAGGCGACCCACCCGAACGTGACGGTGGAACTCAAGGAGTACGCCCCGGGTAACGACTACGACACCCAGATGATCACGGACCTGGCTGCCGGCACCGCCCCGGACGTCTACGTCATGAAGAACCTCAAGAACTTCTACACGTACCAGAGCGGTGGTCAGCTGCTCGACGTCTCCGACGCTACCTCCGGTCTCGGCTCGAGCCCGGCGCTCTCGTCGTACCAGGTGGACGGCAAGGCCTACGCGGTGCCGTACCGGCAGGACTCGTGGGTGTTGTTCTACAACAAGGACCTGTTCGCGAAGGCGAAGGTGACGCCGCCGGACGGCAGCTGGACCTGGGACGACTACACCGACGCGGCGAAGCGACTGCACACCGGGCTGAAGGTGGCCGGTTCGAACGCGACAGGCGCATACCAGCACACCTTCCAGTCGACAGTGCAGGGATTCGCGCTCGCGCAGACCCCCAACACGGACCTGCTCTCCGGGGAATTCGGCTTCCTGAAGCCCTACTACGAGCGGTCACTGGACCTGCAGGCGGCCGGCGCGCAGCCGACCTTCGGCACAGCGAAGACCAACAAGCTCACCTACCAGGCGCAGTTCGGCAAGCAGCAGTCGGCGATGCTGCTGATGGGCACCTGGTACGTGGCCACGCTGCTCAACCAGCGACAGAGCGGTGACGCCGACAGGTTCCAGTGGGGCATGGCGCCGGCGCCGCAGTTCGACAAGTCCACCACCGGCACCTCCGCCACGCCGGTCACGTTCGGCGACCCGACCGGGCTCGGCATCAACCCGAAAATCAACAAGTCGAAGGTCGCCGCGGCCAAGGCTTTCCTCCAGTACGCGGCCGGCCCGGAGGCCGGCAAGGCGCTGGCCGGGATCGGCATCACCCCGGCCCAGGTCACCGACGCGGCCACCGCGTCGCTGTTCGGGCTGGACGGCGTGCCGCAGGACGACCTGTCGAAGTTCGCCTACTCCAAGCACACCATCAAGCCGGAGAACCCGGTGTCGAAGCACACCGCGGGCCTACAGAACCTGCTCAACGAGACCCATTCGGCGATCCTCTCGGACGGCAAGAACCTCGACGCGGAGCTGAGCAAGGCGCAGACCCGCGCCAAGAACGAAGTCCTCAACCAGTGAGCTGATGGCGGGCCCGGCGCGCCTGCGCCGCACGCCGGTCCCGCCCCCAGGCCGAACGCTTCCGGAGACTCCCTATGGCAACATTGCCGCGCACAAGACCCAGGAACCGGCGGCTGGTGTCGCGCAACACGGTCGCCGGCTGGTCGTTCATCCTTCCCAACTTCCTCGGCTTCGCCGCGCTCACCCTGCTACCCGTCGTCGTGCTGTTCTACGTGGCCTTCACCAACTGGAACGTCTTCGGGGTGGCCGAGTGGACCGGCACCGCCAACTTCCGGCGGATGTGGGACGACGCGAGCTTCTGGACCGCCTTGCGCAACACCGTCTACTACGCCGTCTTCCACATCCCGCTGACCCTCGCGGCGGCACTCGGGCTGGCGCTGCTGCTCAACCGCAAACTGCGCGGCGTACGGTTCTTCCGCACCATCGCCTTCTTCCCCTACATCACCTCGATCGTGGCGATCGCGGTCGTCTGGAACCAGCTGTTCAGCCCGGAGTACGGCCCGATCAACGCTCTCCTCGGCGCCGTCGGGGTGGACGATCCGCCGGGCTGGACCGCGTCGGCGACCTGGTCGATGCCGGCGGTCATCATCGTCGGCACCTGGCGGTACATGGGCTACTACATGCTGCTGTTCCTGGCCGGCCTGCAGACCATCCCGGCCCAGCTCTACGAGGCGGCCGAGACCGACGGCGCCTCACCGTGGCAGCGGTTCGTGCACGTGACCCTCCCCGGGTTACGAACCACGACCTTCTTCGTCACGGTGCTGCTCACCATCGAAAGTTTCAAGGTCTTCGACCTCATCCTTGTGATGACCGGCGGCGGACCGGGCCAGTCGACACTGGTGCTCTCGCAGTACATCTACCAGAAGGGCTTCGAGGAGAACCAGTTCGGCTACGCCTCGGCGGTCTCCATCGTCCTGTTCGCCATCTGCTTCGGCATCACGGTCATCCAGTTCTGGGTCAACAAGCGGAGGAACACCTGATGACCGCGACCGACCTCTCCACGCCCGTCCCGGCCATCGCCGCGCCCGGCAACCACCCAACGTCCGTCCGACGTGTCAGGTCCCGGGCCGGGCGGCTCGTCGGGTACGCCGCGCTCGTGCTCGCGGCGGCCGGGCTGCTGCTGCCGTTCTTCTGGATGGTGGTGGCGTCGTTGAAGACCAACAACGACGTCTTCACCATCCCGATCACCTGGCTCCCCGATCCCGTGGTTTGGCGGAACTATCTCGACATCTGGCAGCGCTCGGACATGACGACGTGGCTGCGGAACACCCTGCTGCTGTCGGTGATCGTCACCTTCCTGCAGGTGTTCACCGGCAGCTTCGCGGCCTACGGCTTCGCCCGCGTCCGCTTCCCCGGCCGCAACCTGCTCTTCCTGGCGTACGTCGGGACTATCGCGGTGCCCTGGCAGTCGTACATGATCCCGCAGTTCATCCTCATGTCGAAGCTGCACCTGTCGAACACGCTGTGGTCGATCGTCGCGATACAGGCGTTCGGCGCGATCGGCGTGTTCCTCATGAAGCAGTTCTACGAGACGATCCCCGAGGAACTCAGCGAAGCGGCGCGGGTCGACGGGCTCAGCGAGTACGGCATCTACCGACGGATCATCCTGCCGCTGTCCCGGCCAGCGCTGGCCAGCCTGGCCCTGCTGACGTTCACCACCACCTGGAACGACTACCTCGGCCCGCTCGTCTACCTGCGCAGTCCGGAACTGCGCACCATCCAGCTGGGGCTGAACACCTTCATCTCCCAGTACAACGCCGAGTACGCGCTGATCATGACGGGCTCGGTGCTGTCCGTGCTGCCCGTCGCTGTCATCTTCCTGCTCGGCCAGCGCCACTTCATCGAGGGCGTCGCCTCGACCGGACTGAAGGGTTGAGGCCCATGCGTTCGCGACACCACACCATCACCGCCGTCCTCAACGGGATCTACGTCGCGCTCGTCACCAACCTGCTGCTGGTGCTCGGTTGCCTGCCACTGGTGACGCTCGCGTTCACCACCGACGCGGCGCGCTCCTGGCCGCTGTACGCGCTGACCGCCCCGCTCTGCGCGCCCGGGCTCTGTGCGGTCTTCGCGGTCATGTCCGACTACTCGTCCGGTGGGGCCCGCAGCCTGCTACGCACGTTCGGCGGCACCTGGCGGGCCACCGCCCGCCGGGCCATCCTCTGGACTGCCGCAGCCACCGCGGTCCTGGTCGTCCTCGGCGTCGACGCGTACGCGTTGTGGGGTCATCGGGTGGGCGCGCTCACGCTGCCGATCCTCGCCGTGCTCGCCGTGCTCACCGCCGCGACCGCGCTGCTCGGCCTGGTGACCATCGCCGAGCGGCCTGCCGCGCGGCTGCGCGACGTGGCCCGTGTGTGCGCGTACCTGGCGGTGCGCCGTTGGTACCTCACCGCCGTGTCACTGCTGGTCCTGGCGCTGCTGGCGCAGCTCTTCGTGGCCCGTCCCGCGATAGCGCTCGGCGTCGCGGCGGCGCCGCTGCTGTACGCCGTGTGGTCCAACAGCCGGTACAGCCTGGGGGCCGCGCTCGACCCACCGACGGCCGCGGCTCGGAGCACCTGATCGCCTCCACCCTCCCGGCGATCGAGCCGGGACGCCGACGAAACACCTGCCCGGCACCGGTCCGGACACACGAGGGAGAAAAACATCCATGACGGCGACCAACGTCCGTCCCAGCCCAGACGCCGAAGCGATGGCGGCCGCGGTGACCGCCGCGATACGTACCGTCGAGGCGAACATCGACACCTTCGGCACGCGGTACCCGGCGGACACCACCGTCGCCAACCGCTACCCGCTACGACCACCGACCGCAGGCCAGCCCGAGGGCGCCAACGTAGGCTGGACGACCAGCTTCTGGCCCGGGATGTTGTGGCTCGCCCACGACCTGACCGGCGACGAACACCACCTGCGAGCAGCCCTGGCACATGTAGACAGCTTCGCCGACCGGGTGCACGGTGGCATCGACCTGGATACCCACGACCTCGGCTTCCTCTACACCCTCGCCTGCGTCACGCCGGCAAGGCGCACCGGCGACCGGCGCGCCCGGGCGGCTGCCCTTGCGGCCGCCGACCACCTGATGACCCGCTTCCTCGAACCGGCCGGCATCATCCAGGCCTGGGGCGACCTGGCCGACCCCCGCCAACGCGGCCGCACCATCATCGACAGCCTGATGAACACTCCGCTGCTCTACTGGGCCAGCCAGACCACCGGCGACGGCCGTTACGCTGCGGCCGCCCGCCGGCACACCGCCCAGCTGCGCGAGCACATCCTGCGTCCGGACGGCACCACTTTCCACACCTTCTACTGGGACCCGGAGACCGGCGTGCCGCTGCGCGGCGAGACCGAACAGGGCCACGGGGACGACACCTGCTGGGCCCGCGGACAGGCATGGGGCATCTACGGCTTCACCCTGAACCACCGGTACACCGGTGACCCCACGCTGCTTGCCGCCGCCTCCACCTGCGCGGACCACCTTCTCGCACGGTTGCCGGCCGATCATGTCGCCTACTGGGACCTGGAGTTCAGCGACGGCAGCGACCAGGAACGCGACAGCTCCGCCGCCGCGATCGCCGCCTGCGGCTTGGCCGAGCTCGCCGGCAGCGTCGCCGACCCGGCGCGTGCGAAGGGCTACCGAGACGCGGCCCACCGGATCCTGCGCTCCCTGGTGGACAACTACGCCAGCGACGGCCACCCGACCTCGAACGCGCTCCTCCTGCACGGCGTCTACGACAAGCCCAAGGGTGTCGGCGTCGACGAGGGCAACCTCTGGGGCGACTACTTCTACCTGGAGGCCCTCACCCGCGCCACCACCCGCGGCTGGACCAGTCCCTGGTGACCCGCACCATCCGTACAGATTCAGGAAGGCGATCATGAATTACCGCTACCACTGCGTAATCCCCGCCGCCGACGGCCACAACACGCTGCCCCTCAATCCCTGCCGGCTACTGGATTTCACCCTGCTGAAGCTGTCGGCCGGCCAGTCCTGGACCGGCGGGTCCGACGACCGGGAGATCCTCGCGGTCATTCTCGGCGGCACCGCGAACTTCACCGTCGCGGACCACCACTTCCCGAAGGTCGGCCAGCGTGCCGACGTCTTCTCCGGCAAGCCGCACTCGGTGTACATCCCGGCAGGCTCCACCATCATCGTGGAGGCGGTCACCGACGTGGAGATCGCCCTACCCAGCGCCCCCAGCGACCTGGCCACCGCCCCGTACGTCATCGCACCGGAGCAGGTCGCCAACGGGCGCTGGGGAGCGGCCAACTTCGGCCGGACCTACCACCAGATACTCACCGAGATCAGCCAACCGGACCTACCCGCCCGCCGGCTCATCGTCGGCGAGACCTACACGCCGTCCGGAAACTGGAGCACCTACCCGCCGCACCGGCACCGGGTCGACGACCTGCCCGCCGAGGCGGCGCACGAGGAGATGTACTACTACCGGGTCAACCCGCCGAACGGGTTCGGCATCAGCCGGGTGTACACCGACGACGGATACGAGGAGAACGTCACCATCCGGAATCACGTGATGCAGATGATGCCGGAGGGCTACCACACCGTGGTCAGCGCACCCGGCTACACCACGTACTTCCTGTGGTTCCTGGCCGGCACCCAGCGCACCCAGGGCGCCCGCGAGGACGCCGACCTGGCCTGGGTCGGCCAGACCGTCCCGACCCTGCGCAACCTGGGACTGTGACGATGGTCTTGGACGCCTTCCGCCTCGACGGGCGGGTCGCCCTCGTCACCGGCGCGAACCGCGGCATCGGTCAGGCCGTCGCGATCGCGCTGGCCCAGGCCGGTGCCGACATCGCCCTGCTGGGCCGCACAGACCCCGCCGAAACGATCGCCGCGGTGGCGAAGCTCGGTCGGCGGGTCCTCCATGTACCTGGCGACCTCGCCACCGCCGGGCCAGACGAACTCGCCGACGCCGTCGAGACGGCCGCTGTCGGACTCGGCCGTCTCGACATTTTGGTGAACAACGCCGGCATCATTCGTCGCGCGGCCGCCGTCACCCACTCAGTGGAGGACTGGACGGCCGTGCTGCGCGTCGACCTCGACGCGGTATTCCACCTGTGTCAAGCGGCCGGCCGGATCATGCTCGACCAGGGACGCGGAAAGATCGTCAACACCGCGTCGATGCTGTCGTACCAGGGCGGTATCCGGGTGCCGTCCTACACTGCCGCCAAACACGCCGTCGTCGGACTCACCCGGGCGTTGGCCAACGAATGGGCCGCACACGGCATCAACGTCAACGCGATCGCGCCTGGCTACATCACGACCGACAACACCGCAGCCCTGCGCGCCGACCCAGATCGGGAACGTGCCATCCGCGACCGCATCCCGGCCGGCCGCTGGGGTACCCCCGACGATCTCATGGGCGCCGCGGTCTTCCTCGCCTCCGACGCCGCCCGGTACGTGCACGGGGCCGTCCTTCCGGTGGACGGAGGCTGGCTCGCCCGTTAGGAGCATACGCATCGTGGAAACAGGTCGGTTGTTCAGCGCACAGCGACAGGAGCGCCTGCTCGCCGAACTACGCGGACAGGGCGCGGTACGGGTTCGCGACCTCGCCCGCGAGTTCGGCGTCAGCGAGCTCACCATCCGACGCGACATCGCCGCCCTTGCCGAACAGGGCCTTGTGTCGAAGGTCCACGGCGGTGCCACGCTGCCACCCCAGAGCAACGCCGTCAACCAGCGCCGACACCCCCCCTCCGCTTCGCCGTCGGCATGGTCGTGCCCTCGCTCGACTGCTATTGGCCGCCTGTCGTGGCCGGCGCGCGGGCTGCCGCTGCCGCGCTCGGTGTCAGCATCCAACTGCGCGGTTCGAGCTACGACCCCGACGAGGACCGCCGTCAGATGCGCCGTCTCGTCGAGGCGCAACAGGTTCAAGGTCTGTTGCTGGCACCGAGCTTGGACGGCGACGACGCCGACGAGATCCTCGATTGGATCGGACACCTGCCGGTGCCGACCATCCTCGTCGAACGCCAGCCACGTTGGTGGACGCCGTCCACTCGGCATATCGAGTGGGTGCGCAGCGATCACTCTCTCGGCCTCGAGATCGCCATTTACCACCTCCGACGGCAAGGGCACCGTCGAATCGGACTCGTCGTCGCGCAGGGCAGCCCAACTTCGGTCCACCTGCGCCACGCCTGGCGGACCGCGGCCGCCGATCCCACGTTGTCCGGCGTCCTCGCCATCGAGGAAACTGTCATGGCGCACGGAGAGCGGGACGCCATCGATGGCGTTCTCCAGACCTGCCGACTTGCCAAGGTCACCGCTTTGATTGTTCACAGTGACCTGCACGCCATCGCGATCACCCAGGTCTGCACCGAGATGGGCATCGCCATCCCTGGCGATCTCGCGATCGTGTCCTATGAAGACGAGATCGCCCACCTGGCCGATCCCTCGATCACTGCGGTCCGGCCGCCGAAGAGTCACGTCGGCCGCCTTGCCGTCGAACTGATGGTCTCCCGCCTGCTACACGGTGCACGCCGGCCGCCACACCGGGTTCTACTCGCCCCAGACCTCATTGTCCGCGGTTCGTCGCTGTCTTTTACACAACGGCCATGAATACGAAGCTCCATGAAAATGGGGTTAGCTCACCCTGGCCGTACGCCACGGCGTGATCCCCACCAACCCCGTACGCGACACCGGCCGGCTCCGCAAACCCCGCCGCGCCGTCGTCGCCCTCACCGACAAACCTCCAAGCCGTCCGGACGGCATCCGCGACTGGCAACGACCGATCGCCGGAAAGCCCGGACCACGGCACAGCGGCGATCTGGCCGATGTCGTCGACCTGATGCTCGCCACCGGCGCCCACATCGGCGAGATCCTCGCCCTGCGCTGGGAGGACCTCGACCTTGCCGCCGAACGCCCCACCCTGACGATCTGCGGCACGCTCGTCTTCGTCAAAGGTGAGGGCTTCTTCCGTGATCCGCGATTCACCCGCGGCGGGTCAGCCAGAAGCTTCAGTTCCGGCCGACGCGAAGACGCGCACGTCCCACGCGCCGAGGTGCACCGCCGTGCCCGACGCGACCGCGGCACCGGTCAGGGCGTCGGTCAGCGGCACCGGCGCCTCGAGCGCGACGCGTTGCCAGCTCCAGTTGTGCACGACGTGGACCCGGCGCCCGTCCGGGGAGGTGGCGGTGGTGGCCGTGACGGAGGCCGGGAGGCGGCGCCATCCGCCGGTCGGCACCGGCGCGAGCCATGCGGCGAGGGCCTGGGCGAGGTCGCGTCCGGGTACCGTGCCGACGCAGGTGACCCGGCCCGCGCCGTGGCGGCGGGTGGTGACCGCCGGCCAGCGGCCGAAGTGCGGATGGTGGTACTCGACGAGCACATCGGCGTCCACGACGGTGAGGCCGTCGGCCCAGCGCGTCGCCGCCGCCCGCTCCGGTAGGTCGAACGGCCCGCCCGAGGCGGCACGGACCGGGACGTCGCGCACCAGGTTGCTGAACTCCTCGTAGCGGACTCCGGTGGCCTCGACGAGCCGTCCGGGCGCCGGCTCGTGTCGCGCGCGGGCCTCGTGGTCCGCGTAGCCGGTCCGCGGGCCGAGTACGAGGTGGCCGCCGGCGGCCGCGTAGGCGGCGAGCCAGTCGAGCGTCGCGTCGTCGGCGACGTACAGCGCCGCGACGACCAGGACCGGATGCCGTCGCGCGGCCGACTCCGGCGTCGGGCCGGCCCGCTCACCGCTCGGGTCGTGCAACTGCCCGGCGTGGACGATGCGTACCTGCCGGCCGGCGTCGAATGCGCCGCGATAGAAGGGATCGAAGATGCCGTGGTACGCCGCGGCGTCCGGTCCACCGTCCGCGGCCGACAGCGGCGGGTACTTCTGCATGAGCCAGTTGCTCGGCATCGAGTAGACCATCGTGATGTCGGCGTCGGGTTCGAGGGCGGCGACGAGCGGGCCGGCGGCGTCCAGTTCCGCGCCGAGGCGGGACAGCTCCGCGTACGTGCGGCCCGGCCGACCGCTGTGCGGAAGGATCCCGCCCCAGTAGGTCTCCGCGCCGAAGTGCAGCGTGTGCCAGTGCCAGTACTCGATCATCTGCGCCCCGCGCGCGACGAGCGCCCAGGCCGCCTGCCGCCACTGGCCGTCGTACGCCGGCCGGTTGTCCCACGGCATGCCGATGGACATGGCGTTGGTCTCGGTGACCAGGAACGGCGCCTGGCGCGACGAGAACATCCGGTCTGCGGTCTGGTACAGCGACCACACCCCGGTGGTCTTCCCGTGCTGTTCGACGTCGTCGTGGTCGCGGTCCGGCAGCGCCAGGGCGTCCTGCATGACGTAGTACGGGTTGCCGGCGGTGACGTCGAGGCGTTCGGTCAGCTCGTCGTCGTGCACTGCGGGCCGGCTGTAGGCGATGCACGTGGTGACGAACTGGTCGCCGCGCGCGTACTCCCGGACGATGCCGGCCTGCCAGTCGATGAACTCGGTCGTCTGGCGGGCCTGGAACGCCCGCCAGGCGACGTCGTACTGGGGCTGGGCGTTGCCGTCCGGGGTCCACAGGTCCGCCCAGGTGGAGAGGCGGTGCGACCAGTAGACTAGGCCCCATTTGCGGTTGAGGGTCTCGACGTCGCCGTAGGTGGTGCGCAGGTGGTCCACGAATCGCTGGAAGACGCCGTGGTTGTGCAGCAGTTCGTTGCCGGGTTCGTTGTCCACCTGGAACCCGATGACTGCGGGGTGGCCGGCGTACCGGCCGACGATCTGCCGGATGACCCGCTCGGCGTGGAATCGGAAGCCCGGGTGGGTGAAGTCGACCTCCTGCCGCGCGCCCCATCCGATGCGCTGCCCGGTGGCCCGCTCGCCGGCGATCTCCGGGTACTGCCGCGCGAGCCACGGCGGCACGGCGTAGGTGGGCGTGCCGAGGATGACGGAGATGCCGCGTTCGTGTGCGCCGTCGAGCACCGGCTGGAGCCACTCGAGGTTGAACCGTCCGTTCTCCGGTTCCCAGGTCGACCAGACCGACTCGCCGACCCGGATGACGGTGAAGCGGGCGTCGACCATCAGGTCGAGGTCGGTCTTGAGCCGTTCGTAGGGCTGGTACTCGACGTAGTACGCGGCGCCGAAGAGGACGCGGGCGGGGAGCACTGCCATAGGGGGAACCTCCGAGGTGGAGCGGTCGGTCATTGCTTGACGCTGCCGGTGGCCGGCTCGCTCTGCGAATACCGCTACAGGAGCAGGAAGGCCACGACGAGCGGGACGATCGAGAGCATGGACCCGGTCATCACGAGCACGACCGTGTCGCTGTTCGCGGGTCCGCCCCTGCGGTCTGGGAGGCCCAGGAGGCGAGGCCGACGGTGATCGGGTACAGGCTGGGGTCGCTGAGCAGGATGAGCGGGAGGACGTAATTGTTCCAGGTCTGACGAGGGTGAAGAGCACCACGGTCACCAGCCCGGGAGCCAGCAGCCGCAGGGCGATCGCGGTGGTCGGCACCGTGATGGCGCCGAGCACCAGGTTGAATCTGGCGCGGTCGCCACGGAACCGGAACTTGGCGAACCCGTACCCGGCGGCGGCCCGCGAGCAGTGCCTTCGTCGCCGGGAACAGGAACTGCTTGGTGGCGAACAGCTTGGCGCTGTCCGGGCCGGTGTTGAGGAACTGGGCGAACATCGCCGCCGCGATCGGGTTCTTGGTCGACTTGATGGCTGCGCTCGTCGAACCGCCCCAGTTGCCCGACTGCGGCGTGGACGCATCCCACAGCGGCAGCGGGGCAGCGCGCCACTTGCCCGAGGAGGACTTCGCCGAGCCGGAGAGGAAGGTCGGTCCCCAGGCCGCGGCGAGCCAGGGGCGTCCTTGCCGCTGTTGAGCGCGGCAAACCACGGATCGATGAAGTCCGGCTCGATCCCGACGACGCCCTCATTGGCCGGCCCGCCCCAGTACACGGCGAGCTTCTTGGACGTCGCGTCGTCGACGTGGATGGCGATGGTGCTCTTGCCGGACTTCACGTAGGGCCGCCCGCCCGCCCGCCCGCCCGCCCGCCTGCCTGCCTGCCTGCCTGCCACAGCAGCCCATGCCAGGTGGCGGGCTGACTCGGCGGGGACCGGCGCGTCGGGCAACGGCATGCTGGGGACAGGGGGTATCGAGAGGTGTGCGTCCGCGCGAGTGCTGCCGCCGCTCGTCAGCGACGGCCGGTGCGGGTCTCGGGTGACGTGCCGCCGTGGGTGGACAGATCGACGCTGATCAGGCCCGGGTGGCTGGGACTTCGCTGCCGGCGAGCTGACCATGGGCATGGGGAATCGCTCGGCGGCCACGTCCCGGGATCGGCCGGGGCGGGGGTGGCGCCGTCGAGGCGCGGACGACGAGCTCGACCGGTTGGTCGGCCGCCGGTGGAAGCTCGACGTCCGGGTGCTCGATGACCTGTACCAGCAGCGCGAGGCCCTGCCGTGTGACCTCGTCGAACGGCTGCCGCACGGTGGTGAGCGAAGGAGTGACGTAGGCGGCGACCGGAATGTCGTCGAACCCGACGACGCTGATGTCCTCGGGCACCCGGCGCCCGGCCTCGAGCTGCGCGCGGATGAGACCGATCGCCATGTCGTCGTTCGCGGCGAACACCGCGGTCACGGTGCCGTCGCCGGCCAGTTCCCGGCCCGCCGCGTAGCCGGACGCGGCCGACCAGTCGCCCTCGACGACCGGCGGCTCCTCCGCGCCGTGAGCTCGCAGCGCCTCGCGCCAGCCGGCGAGACGGTCCCGTGCCGAATACCACCGCTGCGGGCCGGCCAGGTGATGGACGGTCGCGTGCCCCAACTCCAACAGGTGCTCGGTCGCGGCCCGCGCGAGCCGGCCCGCGCCGACCCTGGCGGTCACCACCTGCGGCGCGGTGAAGGTGGGCGGCGCGCCGAGGACCAGGACCGGCACGTCCACGCTGATGAGGCCAACGCCCTCGTCGATCGGCTCGGAGATGACGACGCCGTCCACGCCCTGGTCCAGCAGCGACGCCAGGGCGCTCGCGATGCCGCCCGGGTCGCCCTCGATCGTGGTGGCCACCTGCAGCGTGTAGCCCACCTTCCGGACCGCCCGCTCGATGCCCATGAGCCACGACGCCGGCCCGTACAAGGCGCTGCCGAGCGTCACCACGCCGATCGACCGGGTCCGCCCGGAGGCCAGCGCCCGAGCCGCCTGGTTGCGCCGGTAGCCGAGCTCCGCGGCGGCGTCCAGGACCCGCCGACGCACGTCGACCGAGACATACGGCTCGTCGTTGAGGACCCTGGACACCGTCTTCTGAGAGACGCCGGCCAGCCGCGCGACGTCCACGCTGCGCGGCGTCGGAGGGCTTCCACCCGGCCTCGCCAGTCGCGTCACGGCACCTCCCATCGCCGGCCATAGTCCTGTATGGTTGCGTAGTCATGTCTACGCAGTCAGACTCTCACCGTAAAGAGCCCGTAACCCGCCCGTGACGCTGGCGAAGCACGTTCCCTACCAACACCCTAACTCCAGTCTTGAACCGAACAAGTCAGGCCGCGCCGCCCGCCGACTTCGCCGAGGACCGCGTTGCTGTCCACGCCTTCGACGTGTCACGCGGCCGGGCGCCGCAGCGGCGAATCGGTTCGCTATCCGATCGGCGCGGCGTCGATGGGTCGGCGACACGGAGTGCCTGAGCGCGATGCCCTAACTCCCCGCAAGGGTCGTACATATCGGCGGCCACTCGAAGCCTGCGAGGCGTCAGGAGCAGGAAGTAACCGTCTTGAAACCTTGACTTCACGCGCGATGCACCCATTAATACATATCTATGCATCTGGGTCGCAACCACCCTTCCCGGGTGGTCGGCGACGCCGGCAGATTTGTCGAATCGATTCGGGTATCGGCCTTGAGGCTGTGCCCTGAACCGGTGTTGCGGAGCTGGCGGATGAGTCACAGGAGGTAACCGTGCATCGTACGAACGTCCACTGGGGTGGCCGATTGTCGGCGTTGGCCAGAGGGCTGGCCGCGACCGTGGCGCTCGCCCTGCCCCTGACGCTGGGTGGTCTGACCCTGGCGACCCCCGGATCGGCCCTGGCCGCGCCGGTCGCGACGCAGCGTGTCGCGGCCGCCGGACTTGACGGTGTGGCGGCCGGCAACGCCGCGATCACCTCGGTCGACCTGGCCGGGACGTGGAACTTCACGCCCGCGGGTCGGGGTGCGACCACGATCGCGGTACCCGGTGGCGGCTGGTACAAGCAGGGCTTCACCACTGTGAACGAGGCGGTGTACTCGCGCAGCATCACCGTGCCGGACTCGGGGCAGCCGCAGTCGACCTGGATCGAGTTCGGCGCCGTCAACCACCAGGCGACGCTGTCGGTCGACGGCCGGGTTGTCGCCACCCAGACGACGGCGTTCACCCCGTCGAACTTCGACATCAGCGCATACGCGGCGCCCGGCACCACCCACACCATCACGGTGAACGTGAAGGGCCGCGGCGCGTTGAAGGCGTCCAACGGCCGGTACCTGGTGCCCGACGCCGCCACGTGGTCCGAGGCGATACCGCAGGGGATCTTCGGGTCCGCGTTCCTGCGGGTGTACCCGGCGGTCTACGTCAGCGACACATTCGTGCGTACGTCGGTGGCGAACAAGACGCTGACCTACGATGTGACGGTGCGTAACACGTCGGGCAGTTCCCGGTCGGTGACGTTGACCGGGTCGCTGTCGTCCAACAACGGAACGGCTTTCAGCTATCCGGCACTGCCCAGCCGCTCGGTCACCGTGGCGGCCCGCTCGACCGTGACCGTGACCGTCGGGCCGGTCGCGTGGAACCTCGACAGCACCTCGTACTGGTGGCCCAACGTGCCGTACCGGTCGGGGTACCGGGCGCAACTACACGGGCTGACGGTGCATGCCGTCACCGACGACGGCCGGACGAGCGACGCCGAGTACCGGTTCGGGTTCCGGGAGGCCACCCAGAACGGTGACTACTACTACCTCAACGGCGTGCGCGTGAACTTCCGCGGCGACAACCTCCAGGGTGGCGACTATGACCGGATCAACAACGGCGGCAAGGGCGACGCGTACCACACCCTGCCCGGCTTCCTGCCCCCGTCGTCCGGCAACGGCGGCTGGCCGCAGGCGGTGGACAACTACCAGCGGCTGAACTACAACGTGGTGCGTATCCACCAGGAGCCCGGGAGCCCGTACATGTTGGATGTCGCCGACGAGATGGGCCTGATGATCATCGACGAGGTCGCGATTCGCGGCTCCCAATCCTCGCAGGAGTGGCAGAACTCCGTCGGGCGCGACAACATGATCAACCACGCCCGTGCGCTGGTCCTGCGCGACCGCAACCACCCCGCGATCATCCGCTGGAGTCAGAACAACGAGCCGAACCAGAGCGGCCAGGATTCCGAACAGTTCGAGAAGGACCTGTACGCGGCGATGAACGGCGCCGACGGCACCCGGCCGATCATTGTCGAGGTGGGCGTCGGCAACAACGTCAGCCTGTATCCCGGGATGACGTACGCCAACTTCGCGGTGATCCCGCACTACGTCGACGGCTTCGGCCGGTACGGGGAGGGCCTGGTCAGCGTGAACGGGCGACCCGACGGCGAGGGCGAGTTCATCTGGCCGGCATGCAACAACAAGCAGGGCTTCGAGTGGTTCGCCACCGCGACTGCTGCCAAGCGCGGCAAGGGCGCCACCGACCTGCGCCCGTACACCCTGCTGTCCGCCTGGGCCAGCGTCGTGCCCGGCGTGCGGTCCACCGACTTCACCCCGGAGGAGGGCGGTCACCCCATCTACGGCGCGGACAACCTGCCCGACCCGTGGAGCAACCCGCAGATCCAGCGCGTGCAGGCGGCGTTCAACCCGGTGGCCGCGATCGACCTCCCCTACTGGTCCGCCTCCGGCAATTCGGACTCCAACGGCACCTTCCCGCTACCGCAGGCGGTACCCAGCTACGCCCGCAACGCCACGGTGACCCGCACCATCACCGTGTTCAACGACGACCTCACCAACACCTCGGTGAACTTGGCCTGGACCGCCCGGCTCGACAGCCCGACCGGCGCGGTCGTCGCGTCCGGCAGCACGACCCTGACCGTCCCGCTCGGCTCACGGGTCACCCAACCGGTGTCCTTCACCGCCCCCGCCACCGGCAGCCGCGTGTACCTGCAGCTGTCGACCACGAAGTCCGGCAGCACCGTCTTCACCGACGCGGCCGAATACCTCAACCTCAGTGGAAGCGGCGGAACCGGGCCCGCAGCAGGCACCTACCGCATCGTCAACCGCAACAGCGGAAAGCCCCTCGCCATCGCCGGTAACTCCACCGCCGACGGCGCCAAGGCCATCCAGCAGAGCGGCACCCCCACCTGGACGATCAGCGCCACCCAGGACACGTACACCCTGCGCTACACCGCCTCCGGAAAAATGCTCGACGTCAACGCCGGCAGCACCACGCAGGGCCTGCAACTACAGCAGTGGTCGGCCAACGGCGGCGCCAACCAGTCGTGGTACCTGCGGCCCACCGGCGACGGCTACTACACCATCGTCAGCCGCAGCAGCGGACTCGCGGCCGACGTCTCCGCCGCCTCGACCAGCGACGGGGCGCAGGTCGTGCAGTGGACCGCCAACGGCGGCACCAACCAACAGTGGCAGTTCGTACCCGCCTGACCAGTAGCAGAGGCGAGTGCCAAGTTCGGCCGCCGATAACGGGCTGCCGATTATCGCGCCGACTCGGGGGCACAGTTTGTGCGCCCGAGTCGGCCGCGATCCAATCACGGCGGGACACGAGCTACCGATCCGAACAGACGCGGGCCCGGTCCGCTCGCTACCCGTACGCGAGCCAGGCCTAGTACCTCACGGTTCGACCGGCTTCGGTCGTGCGACGCTGTCGTTCATGACAGGCGAGGGACGGGTCGTGATGCAGGTTTACTGCCGGATCGAGGTCGTTGTTGACGATCCGGTAGCTGTCGCGGAGCAGTCGGTGCGCCGTCCGGGTGGGCTCGGCGGATCGACTGGAGCGCGGCCAGGGTGTTCGCAGCGCCTTTGCGGCGGTGGACGACGCCCCAGAGCTGGTCGTCGCCGACGGAGTAGCAGCCTTGGAACTGCCGGACGCCGTGCAACTTGTGGTAGTTCGCGGGCAGCCTGTGCGGGTGGCCTTTGGGTGCCCAGCCGGCGCCGGCCTGCGGGCGGATAACGAGGGGGCCGAACTCGTCGAACGCGAACACTCGTTGCGGGAAGTTGCTGGTCACGTGGTCGATGCGGGCGAGTTTCGCGTCGCGCTGCGGGTCGGTGGACTCCTTCCACGTCTTGGTCCGTTGGAAGTTGATGCCGTGTTTGAGCAGCAGTTGGCGCAGCCGTTCCCGCCCGATGGTGATCGGGCGGGCGGCGTGCGTGGTGAGGTAGTCGGCGAGCTTACGGACGCTCCATCGGGTGAACGGGCGCCCCACGGCTTCGGGGCGGGTGTTGGCCGTCGTGACGATGAACTGCTCGTCATCGGGACATCAGGCAGGGACGGCCACCCGCCCACCGAGGGTCCAGGCTGGCCAGGCCCATCTCGTTGAAACGGTGGATGACCTGCCGGATCGTGTCCTCGTCGGCCTGCACGAGGCGGGCGATCGCTGGGACGGTGTTGCCGCCTGCCGAGGCGAGCACGACCATCGCTCGCCGTAATCGGATCGGTGAACCGGTGCCTCTACGGGTGATGCGCAGCAGCTGCTGACCTTCCTGGTCATTGAGCCGCCGCACGCGTACGGGATCTGCCACCGTCACAGCCTGAACGGCATCACGCTGCCGGACCGTCAGGCCGGGCGGCGTGTCATTGAAACCCCGTTAGCGTTTGCGGTCACGGCACTAGCGGCGGCCGTCAGCTCCTGCAGGCTGCTGACCACTCGCACGCTGGTACCGGACCTTCAGGGCGAAAGCGACGTCGCTCTCAGCCAGCCTGTGGGGCTGTACCTGGCGGGTCTCATGCACCAGACTGCGGTGGCCCTCGCAGGCGAATAGCCGAGAACGTGAGGCCGCGACGTCAGGCCAGCGCAGGCCGACGCCCTACGCCGAGACATGTTCAAGGCGCGCCAATCGGTCGCGGGACCAGTGCGGGACTTGGACGTCAGCGATCAAGCGGCTCGTCGGCGTTGGGCCGGAGGACCTGCCATCGGCCGTCAACTGATCTTCAGCTCGACGGCGGTGCGGGTTGCGCCCCGCACCGTCGTCGAGCAGGTGAGTCAGCTCGGTGGACGGGGAAGGTCAGCCGGTGAAGGCTTGGCGATCGACTGGAAGTCGTCCCTGCGTTCTGCCATGGGGTGTGGTTGGCCGGTCATGGCGGACAGGGCTTTGGCGACGTCGTGCAGGTCGGCCTTGATGTAGGTGGTGGTGGAGGATCCGGGGCTGTCGGTGTGTCCGGCGTAGGCGCGGGCGATGCCGTAGCCGAAGTGCCGTTCGACCCAGGTCAGGGTGGTGTGGCGTAGCCGGTGGGTCGAGATGCCGTGCACGGCTACCCAGGGCAGGCGCTCACCCAAGCGTCGCCACAGGTGGTCGTAGCGGCGGCTGGTAATCGGTTGGCCGTTGCGCGCGCGCAGGAGCGGATCGGTCGGAAGGACCGCGCCGCGAGCTTCGGCGTGCTCCCGCAGATGTTCGGCGAGATCAAGGGTGATGGGCTGCCAGCGGATTGTTGATCCTTTCTCGTTGAGGCGGACGAGTCCGTTGGTGGTATCGAGGTCGACCAGCCGTAGGGCCAGGGCGCCGCCGCGGCGGCACGCGGTCTCGGTGTGCAGGCGCAAAAGCAGCGCGTCGAGGATGACGTCGTTTCCGCTGGTGCGCGCCATCGCGTTGATCTCCTCCAACTCATGTGCGGTCAGCGCGCGGCGGGTGCCGGGTAAGCGTCGGGGTTTCGCGACGCGGTGCGCGGGGCTGGCGGCGGCGTCGATCCCCTCTTGGTCAGGATGGCGTGAGGCACCCCGTGTGAGTGGGGTGGTGACCTGCTGAGGGCGGGGATCGGAGATCCT
>NZ_JBNCKS010000089.1:0-18268 GCF_049841635.1 Micromonospora sp. DT44
GCACCCCGGCCGACGTCTTCCACACAGCTCTGGCACCCTGACGATCGTCACCGTTGCGACGACAGCTCGAATCCGCCGGCCGCCCTCCGGATCTACATGGGGTCGCACCTGGCGGCGGCTATGCAGGACATGACCTGGGCTCCCGCCAACGCCGTGTACCGCCGATTCATCGGGTGGCTGTCGTGAAGTCGGGAGACATCGTGTTGGTCGGGGCGGCCTGCTCGCCGCAGTTCACCGGGGACCGCGCGCTGATGTTGCGCGTCGTGTCGGTTGGCGAGGCCGACCCGTACCACGACTGGATCTGGATTACCGGGTACGTGCTGGATATGAGGGGCAACGCCATCGCCAAGCGAGAGGTGTACGTCATGAAGGCCGGGCTGGTCATCCAACGGCGAACCGCCCCGGCGAGTGTGCAACCGAGGCGGTCCAGTTCGCGCGTACGCACGTGAAGCAAGGGTTCTACCAGGTCGGCCGCAATTCAGCCCTCGAGTGCCCGGCGTAGATCCTTCATCAGCAACAGCAGGTGCATCGGGTCGGTCGGGCTGGCCTCGAACTTGGCCAGTCGCAGGTAGAAGTCACGGGCGGACTCGCTCTCGCAGTGGATGAGCACCGCCCGTACGCCGACGACCTCTCCGGCTGTAGCGATCCGCCGCAGGGCGTCGACCACCAGGGCCCGACCCAAGCCAACGCCTTGGGCGGATCGGTCAACGCCAAGCCGAGTCAAGATCACCACCGGTTGGTGGTAGCGACCGGCACCCTGCCGCAGTCGCGGGGAGGCATCGGCCGGGGCGACGCTGCCGGCGGCGAGGGCGTAGTAGCCGGCCACTCGCTGATCCGGGTGGTCGGCATCGCGCACCACGTACACGCGCGACAGCCCCGCTCGATGGGCTTGCATGGCATGCTCGACCAGCCACACGGACTGCGCCCGGGACCCGCAGTCGAACCCGGTCAGCACGTGCCCGGTTGACAGTGCCTCTACGGGCGGGAAGCGTGCACTCACCGCGCCGCACCGTCCGTCGGCGGATCGAGCACCGTCCGGCGGGTCAACAGTTCCCGCAACCCGGCAACATCCTGCGCAGGAGCCTCCAGCGCCTCGTCGAAGACCTGCCAGGCGTCCTCATCCAGCAGGAACACCCGCCGGTCGGCGAGCACATCCGCCGCCGCTTCGGTCGCCGCCTTCAGCACAAACGTCGACACGCTGTCCCCAGACGCCTCGCTGGCAGCCTCCAGCAACGCCTTTTGCCGCTCGTCCAGCCGCAGGTGCAGCCGTTCCGCCTTCGCACTCACACCCGGATCGTACGCACAATGTACGCCACCGACAAGCCGTACATGTTAAGAGTCGGCCTGCGAAACATGCCGGCCTGGAGTGGATCACGACGGGGCCGGAGCGCTAGCGCTCAGGCCCCGTCGCACGCGCGGTCGCGCTACTGCTTGAGCATGTTGTCCAGCAGCAGGGCACAGCGGATCAACCCGAGGTGGCTGTACGCCTGCGGGTGGTTGCCCAGGCCGCGCTCGGCGAGCGGGTCGTACTGCTCGGGGAGCAGGCCGGTCGGACCGGCGGTCAGCACCATCTGCGCGAACAGTTCCTCCGCGTCGGTGCGGCGGCCGGTGCGCAGGTACGCCTCGATCAGCCACGCCGTGCAGATGTGGAAACCGCCCTCGCGGCCGGGCAGGCCGTCGTCCCAGTGGTACCGGTAGACGACCGGGCCGCTGCGCAGGTCCGCCTCGATCTTCAGGACCGTGGACAGGAAGCGCGGGTCGTCACCCGGGAGCAGGCCGGAGAGGCCGATCCAGAGCGACGAGGCGTCCATGTCCTCGTCCCCGTACGCGACGCTGTACGCCTCGACGTCGTCGTGCCAGCCGTGCTCCAGCACGTTGGCGCCGATCCGGTCGCGCAGGTCCGTCCACTCGGGCCGGTCCTCGCCGCCGTGCTGACGCATCACGTGCAGCGCCCGGTCGACGGTCATCCAGCACATCACCTTCGAGAAGACGTGGTGCCGGGGTGGCAGCCGCGCCTCCCAGATGCCGTGGTCGGGCTCGTGCCAGCGGCGGCGGACCGCCTCGACCATGTTCTCCAGGACCCGCCACTCGTCGTCGCGAACCGAGCCGCGCGCGTCGGCGACGGCCGCGATCAGGTCGGCGATGGGGCCGAACACGTCGAGCTGGAGCTGGTGGTTGGCGAGGTTGCCGACCCGGACCGGCCGGGAGCCGGCGTACCCGGGCAGCGTGTCGATGACCGCCTCGGCGCCCAGTTCGTAGCCGTCGATGGTGTAGAGCGGGTGCAGCCGCTCCGGGTGGCCGCCGGTGCGCTCGATGCAGCCGTCCACCCAGCGCAGGAACGCCTCGGCCTCGTCGATGGAGCCGAGGTCGACGAGCGCGCGGGCGGTCAGCGCCGCGTCGCGCAGCCAGCAGTAGCGGTAGTCCCAGTTGCGGACGCCGCCCAGTTCCTCCGGCAGGGAGGTGGTGGCCGCGGCGAGGATCGAGCCGGTCGTCTCGTGGCAGAGCCCGCGCAGGGTGAGGGCGCTGCGCGCGACCAGGTCACGGGAGGTGGACGGCAGCCGCAACGAGGCCACCCAGTCCTTCCAGGGCTGCTCGGCCGCGGCCTGCCGCTCGTGGATCGGCACCCGGTGGTGCTCCAGGCTGTGCGTGCCGAAGCGCAGCTCCAGCACGACCTGCCCACCAGCGGCGGAGAGGTCGACGACCGCCTTGGCGGTCTCGTACCCACCGTCGTTGTTGACCTGCCATTCCACGCCGGGGGAGTAGAGGGCGATCGGTTCGTTTGAGCCGAGCACCAGCAGCCCGTCGCCGACGGGCTGCAACTGCACGGCCACCTGGCCGAACTCGGGGCGCGGCGCGAACTCCACCCGGACCCGGCCGTTGCCGCTGAGGACGCGGACCAGGGTCGAGTCGCCGGTGACCACGGCGGGACCGTCCGGCGTCGTCTCGCGGGCCGGCTTGTCCAGCCAGTCGGTGACCGTGAGCCCGGACCATCGGGTCTCGACGGTCATCGTGCCGGAGCGGTAGCGCTGGCCTAGCGGGATGCCGCCGCGCTCCGGGGCGACGCTGAAGTGACCGGCCGGGCTGCCGCCGACCAGGTCGGCGAAGATCGCCGCCGAGTCCGGCTTGGGGTGGCAGAGCCAGCTCACCTTCGCCTCGGGGGTGAGCAGGGCGACGGTACGACCGTTGGCCAGCATCGAGTGCCGCTCGATGGGCACCGCCCGCTCGCCGAACAGCCAGTGCCGACGGGTCTCCAGCAGCAGCCCGAGCGCGCGGGCGGCCTCGATGGGCTCGGCCACCCGGAAGCTCGCCTTGGTGTCGCCGGGACCGATCTTGATACCGAGGTCCGGCCCGTGCAGGTTGCCGAACGCGTTCTCGTCGGTGACGTCGTCGCCGATGAAGAGCACCGCGCTCGCCGAGAGCTGGGTCCGTAGCTGGTCGACGGCCGTGCCCTTGTGGGTGGCCACCACGGACAGCTCGATGACCTCCTTGCCCTGCGTCACGGTGACGCCGTCGAAGGCGGCCGGGCCGTTTCGGACGGCCTCGATGGCGGCGGCGGCGACCTGCGGGTCGACGCCCCGGGTGTGCACCGCCACGCTGGCCGGCTTGCGTTCGAGCCGGATGCCCGGGTGTTCGGCGGCGATCTCGCGCAGCGCGTTGCGCACCTGGGTGCGGACCGCGACCAGCTCGGGGGAGAGGCGCTCGACGAAGCCGATGTCGAATTCGGAGCCGTGGCTGCCGACGAGGTGTACCTCGCTGGGCAGCCGGGAGAGCGCGGCCAGGTCGCGCAGGGCGCGACCGGAGACCACGGCCACGCTCGTCTGCGGTAGCGCCGCGAGCGCGCGGATCGCGGCCACCGACTCAGGCAGCGGTACGGCGGTGCTGGGATCCTCCACGATCGGCGCGAGTGTGCCGTCGTAGTCGCAGGCGATCAGGAGTTGCGGAACCCGGGCGATCCGGCCGATGGCGGATCGCAGTTCGGGATCCATCACCCCGGTGGCGATCGCCGTTCCGTCGTTGACGGCCGTGTTCACGCGGCCTCCGCCTCGGAAACTCCCAGTTCGGAGAGGAAAGACTTGGCCCAGTGCCCCACGTCGTGGGTACGCAGGTGACGTTGCATTGTCCGCATCCGGCGGCGTGCCTCGGTTTTCTCCACGTGCACGGCCCGGAGCAGGGCGTCCTTCACCGCGTCCGGGTCGTGCGGGTTACAAAGGAATGCCTGGCGCAGCTCCGTTGCGGCGCCAGCGAACTCGCTGAGCACGAGCGCACCGCCCTGGTCGGCACGGGATGCGACGTACTCCTTGGCCACGAGATTCATGCCGTCTCGCAGCGGAGTCACCATCATCACGTCCGCAGCAACGTACATCGCGGCCAGTTCACTGCGACTGTACGACTGATGGAGGTAATGCACGGCCGGCACGCCGACTCGGCCGAATTCGCCATTAATCCGACCAACTTCGCGCTCGACCTTGACCCGAAGTGCCTGGTAGTGCTCGACGCGCTCGCGGCTCGGCGTGGCCACCTGCACCATAACGGCGTCCGGAACTGTCAACTTTCCGTCAGCAAGCAACTCGCGGAACGCCTTCAGGCGCAACTCGATGCCCTTGGTGTAGTCGAGCCGGTCCACGCCCAGGATTATCGTCTTCGGGTCGCCCAGTTCGGCCCGGATCTGCTTGGCCCGCGCCTGGATCGCCGGGTCGGCCGCCATCCGCTCCATCTCCTGCGTGTCGATGGAGATGGGGAAGGCGCCCGCCTTCACCTGCCGACCGTCGACCTGGATCATCTGACCCTCGTAGCGGAGCCCGAGCAGGTGCCGGGCCAGCCGGACGAAGTTCTGCGCGGCCAACCGCTGCTGGAAGCCCACCAGGTCCGCGCCCAGTAGGCCGCGCAGCAGCTCGGTACGGAACGGCATCTGCATGAACAGCTCGATCGGCGGGAACGGGATGTGCAGGAAGAAGCCGATCCGCAGGTCCGGGCGCAGCTCGCGGAGCATGGCCGGCACGAGCTGGAGCTGGTAGTCCTGCACCCAGACCGTCGCGCCCTCGGCCGCCACGTCGGCTGCGGCCTCCGCGAACCGGGCGTTGACCAGCCGGTACGCCTCACGCCAGCGACGCTTGTACGCCGGTGTCTCCACCGCGTCGTGGTAGAGCGGCCAGATCGTCGCGTTGGACTGGCCCTCGTAGTAGCGCTCCAGCTCCTCGGCGCTCAACGGGACCGGGTGCAGCCGGATGCCCTCCAGGTCGAACGGCTCGGGGGCGGCGCCGGTGCCGCCGGCCCAGCCCACCCAGGTGCCCTGGTGCTCGGCGAGTACGGGATGCAGCGCGGTGACGAGCCCACCGGGGCTGCGTCGCCACTGCCGTCCCTCGGGTGTGCTCACCTCGTCGACCGGCAGACGGTTCGCCACTACGACAAAGGAGCTACGGACGGTCACGATCGGCCACCTCCGGGTACTGACGGGTCCACCGCGATGAGCGTACTGAGCGTAGCTGCGGTGTCTTGTGCCCCGTGCCGGAGTCTCCTACCCGCCCGCTCCGTGGCGAATCCTGGAGGTGATCTTGTCGACAGCCCACCGGTCAGAGGTCGATGATCGGCCATTCCTTGGGCAGCACCTCACCGAGCAGCTCCCGCCGATCAGTCATGATCGGCGTCATCGCCCGAGCCGCCTCCATCGCGGCCTGGGCAAGATCCATGCCGCCGAGGGCCCGCGACCAGCCGCCGAGAACGGCGCACTTGTCGTGCTCCACCGGAGTGACAATGACCTGTCCCAAGTCGCCGACGATGTCGAGCAGTGGCCAGCCGTCGCTGGTCACCTGGCGGTACGCGGCTGCCAGGCAGAGTGCCGGGATGATCACGCCCTGTCCCCTGTCCGCGACTTTCGCGATCTGCTCCCCGACCGCCTCCGCGCCCTCCGAATAGGCGAGCAGGCATCCGGTGTCGAGGACGAGGCCGGCGTCAGTCACGAATGGCCATCCGTCCGCGAGACGCCTCGGCCAGCAGGGCGGCCGCCTTGGAGCGCAGTTCAGGGGTGATCTTTGCGTGCGCCTCGTCGAGTTTTCTGCTCGCCTCGGCGAGGCCTTCGTCCGTCAGTCGGAAGCCCACCTGTCGCAGCGCCCGTCGGGTGCGCTCGCTGGCCATCCGCTGACGAACGGAGTCAGTGATGAAGGCGGAAACGTTGGCTTCCTCGGCCAGCCGCTCCGCCACGTCATCCGGCACACTGATGGCGATCTTCTTGGTCATACTGGAGACGTTACTAAGTAATACCGCCATCGACAACGAGGCTCGCCGGCGTACTCCTGGGGCGGGGTGATGTGGGCGAAGCGCGCCGTACCTGTCAGGATTGACGATGGCGTGCGCGCGGCCGGCTCCTGGCCGGCGGCGGCGGGCGGAGGTCTCAGCCCGCGCCGCGCCGCCCACTCAGGCGACAGCAAACCGACGGAGGTAGCCCGCACCGTGGCCCAGTACATCTACGTCCTGGAAAAGGCGCGCAAGGCGCACGGCGACAAGGTCGTGCTCGACAACGTCACGTTGAGCTTCCTGCCGGGAGCCAAGATCGGTGTGCTCGGTCCGAACGGCGCCGGTAAGTCCAGCCTCCTCAAGATCATGGCAGGGCTGGACAAGCCGAGCAACGGCGAGGCCCGGCTCATGCCCGGCTACACCGTCGGCATGCTCGCCCAGGAGCCCCCGCTCAACGAGGCCAAGACCGTGCTCGGCAACGTCGAGGAGGCGGTCGCCGAGACCAAGGCCAAGCTGGAGCGGTTCAACAAGATCGCCGAGCAGATGGCCACCGACTACTCCGACGAGCTGATGGAGGAGATGGGCAAGCTCCAGGAGGAGCTGGACCACCTCGACGCCTGGGACGTCGACTCCAAGCTCGAACTGGCCATGGACGCCCTGCGCTGCCCGCCGCCGGACGCCGACGTGACCCAGCTCTCCGGTGGTGAGCGCCGCCGGGTCGCGCTCTGCAAGCTGCTGCTGGAGGCCCCCGACCTGCTGCTGCTCGACGAGCCCACCAACCACCTGGACGCGGAGAGCGTCTCCTGGCTGGAGCAGCACCTGGCCAAGTACGCCGGCACCGTCATGGCGATCACGCACGACCGGTACTTCCTCGACAACGTGGCCAACTGGATCCTCGAGCTGGACCGTGGCCGGGCCTACCCGTACGAGGGCAACTACTCCACCTACCTGGAGAAGAAGGCCGCCCGGCTGGCCGTCGAGGGCCGCCGCGACGCCAAAATGAAGAAGCGCCTCACCGAGGAGCTGGAGTGGGTCCGCTCCAACGCCAAGGCCCGGCAGACCAAGTCCAAGGCCCGCCTCGACCGGTACGACGAGATGGCCGCCGAGGCGGAGAAGACCCGCAAGCTGGACTTCGAGGAGATCCAGATCCCGCCGGGCCCGCGCCTGGGCGGCACGGTCATCGAGGCGAACAACCTCAGCAAGGGCTTCGGTGACCGGCTGCTCATCGACAACCTGTCGTTCTCGCTGCCGCGCAACGGCATCGTCGGCATCATCGGCCCGAACGGCGTCGGCAAGACCACCCTGTTCAAGACCATCGTCGGGCTGGAGGAGCCGACCGGCGGCGAGGTGCGGGTCGGTCCGACCGTCTCGCTGTCGTACGTCGACCAGAACCGCGAGGGCCTCAATGGCGACAAGACCGTCTGGGAGGTCGTCTCCGACGGTCTGGACTACCTGATGGTGGGCAAGGTCGAGATGCCGTCGCGGGCGTACATCGCCGCGTTCGGCTTCAAGGGGCCGGACCAGCAGAAGCCGACCAAGGTGCTCTCCGGCGGCGAGCGCAACCGGCTCAACCTGGCGCTGACCCTGAAGATCGGCGGCAACGTCATCCTGCTCGACGAGCCGACGAACGACCTGGACGTGGAGACCCTGTCCAGCCTGGAGAACGCGCTGCTGGAGTTCCCCGGCTGCGCCGTGGTCATCTCCCACGACCGGATGTTCCTGGACCGCGTCGCCACGCACATCCTGGCGTGGGAGGGCGACGACCAGGACCCGTCCAGGTGGTTCTGGTTCGAGGGCAACTTCGAGGCGTACGAGAAGAACAAGATCGACCGCCTCGGCGCGGAGGCCGCCCGGCCGCACCGGGTGACCTACCGCAAGCTGACCCGTGACTGACCGGTTCGTCTACCACTGCACGTTGCGCTGGTCCGACCTGGACGCGTACGGACACGTCAACAACTCGCGCTTCCTCACGCTGTACGAGGAGGCGCGGGTGGCGTTGATGTTCGCCGGCGGCCGGGCCTGGGGAGTGGGCTCGTTCGCCGACGGGGTGGTGATCCGCCGGCACGAGGTCGACTACCTGCGCCCGGTCGACTACGCGCTCGGACGGGCCACCGCGGAGTCCGCGCCCACGGTCCGCATCGAGCTGTGGGTGGAGGAGATCAAGGCGTCCCGGTTCACCGTCGCCTACGAGCTGTACGACGGTGAGGTGCTGGCCAGTCGTGCCCGCTCGGTGCTGGTGCCGTTCGACCTGACGCGTCAGGTGCCCCGGCGGATCACCGTCGAGGAGCGGGACTTCCTGCTGACGTACGCCCCGCAGGGCGGCGGATCGTGACGCGGCCGGAACGGGTGGCGGCATCGCCGTCCGGCCACGGCCTGGCCGGAGTGGCCGACGCGGGCGCCTTCCTGGCCCGGCTGGTCCGCCTGGACCCGGGAGCGCCGGTGCGGCTGCGGCCGGCCGGCGCTCCCGGGCGGGTCGTCCTGTGGGCCCGGCTGCCGTGGCAGGTGCTGGTCGCCTCCACGGTGGCCGGGGACGCCGCCGGGGACGTCACCGTGGGCGCGGCCGACCTGCTGGCCGAGCTGGGACGCGGCGGTACGGCGTTGCCGGAGCGCCGGGACGCGCAGTGGCGCTGGCCCCTGCCGCCGGCTCGCAGCGAGCCGGTCGAGGTGCTGCCCGACGTCGAGGTGCGCCGGATCGCGGCCGCAGCGGCGGGCACCCTGCGTACGGCGAGTGCCGAGGGGGTGGCGGGACGCGCGGTGGGTCAGCGGGCCCTGCGCGACGCGCTGCTCGACCACGTGGCCGTGGTGGTCACGCCGGACGATCCGCCGGGCCCGCCGGTCGAGGTGCCGCAGCGACTGGTGCAGGGACTGGTCCGGATGGGCTTCCTCGGTGCGGTCGACGAGCCGGCTGTCCCTCCGGCGCGCGCCGAGGTGCGGGTGAGGATCGCCGGCCGTTGGGTGGGCCTGGTGGGACCGTACGGAGCGGCCTGGTTGCAGAAGGCCACCGATCTCGCCGTAACTCCCCTCGCTACTCGTCCGAACGGATGACCCCCGTTCATTCTTCTGGGCCGGTGGGGTCGTTGGGGGGATGCTTCAACCCGGCTGTCCGGGTACCGTCCATCCTCGGATCCAACGCACCGTAGGCGTCTGGATCCGCTGGGGAGTGAGGTGCGACGAGCGATGCCGTGGTGGTCATGGCGCCCCGGTCCCGCCGACGGCGGTGATCCGGAAACCCGAAGCGGGATCACAGTGGAGAGCGCGGTCCGGGTCGGGCCGCCGAGTCCTCGCCAGCCGGGGGACGACTGCCCGGGCAGCGACCGACCCGTACTGGCCGAGATGGCGGCCACCATTGAGCCGGTGAGCCTGCGCCGGGTCTGTGACGCACTCGACCTGCTCGACGTGCGTTACCTGGCCGACGGTGACGGCAACCTGCTGGCCATGTGGGAGCGCCACGCCGTGCTGGTGACCCTTGAGGGTCCGGAGGACGAGATCCTGGTGATGCGGGCCCGCCCGCACGCCACGGTCCCGCCCGACTGGGCCGACCGGGCCTACCGGGTGGTCAACGAGTGGAACCACACCCGCCGCTTCTGCAAGGCGTACATCGGCGATCCGACCGAGCGCGGGCAGCTACCGATCTACGCCGAGCTGCAGGTCCCCCTCGGCGCCGGTACGCACGACGCGCTGCTGGTCGAGATGCTCGACTGCGGCGCGGCGGTGGCCACCAGCTTCGTGGACTGGCTGCACGACGAGGGCGCGCTGCTCTGAGACGGGCGCGGCCCGCGTGCCCGGTGCGCGCGCCGTCAGGCGCGCTCGGCCGGGTCCTCCATGGCGTTGACCATGAAGTACGCGGCCCGCTCCAGGTAGTCCCAGAGGGCGACGGCGAGCTGCGGTTCCAGGTCGAGCCGGTCCACCGCCTGGCGCATGTGCCGCAGCCAGGCGTCCCGCTCGGCCACACCGATCCGGAACGGGGCGTGCCGCATCCGCAGCCGTGGGTGACCGCGCTGCGCGGAGTACGTGTTCGGCCCACCCCAGTACTGCATCAGGAACAGGGTCAACCGGTCGGCCGCCGGGCCCAGGTCCTCCTCCGGGTACATGGGTCGCAGCAGCGGATCGCTGGCGACGCCGACGTAGAACTCGTCCACCAGCTTGCGGAAGGTGGGTTCGCCGCCGACCGCTTCGAAGAGCGTCATCGACGCGTCGGGACGGTCGGATTCACCTGCGGGGTTCACCATTCCATCCTGCCAGGTGCGCCGGCCGTGGACCCGACCCGGAGGCCGTGCGTCGGCTCACCCCGTGGATCACGTGACCGCATGCCGACGGTGGCCTCCGGCTGCCCGGGGGTCGGTGAGCGCCGTCGTCCCGTTGACGGCGACGTCGCCCGCCGCGCGGGCCTGCGCGACGTTGGCGGCCGTGGCGGCCGCCACCGCCTCCTCCACCGTCTGCCGGCTCGGCCAGCGCAGGGCGGCGACAGCCATCAGCAGCACTCCCGCGGCGCTCCAGAGGCCGACCACCACCGGGATGGGGAACCGTTCGGCGAGCAACCCGGTGACCAGCACGGCGAGTCCCTGGATGACCTGCACACCGGTGGCCATCACGCCGAACGCGCGAGCCCGGAACCCGGCCGGCAGGGCCCGGATGAACAGCCCGTTGGCCATCGGGAGCATGCCGGCGACCGCGAATCCGCACAGGGCGGCCAGCAGCGCCACCACCAGCGGTGGCGGATCGAACAGCGCGGGCACCAGCGCCAGTGGGGCGAGCACCGCGAGCGGGCGCATCATGGCCAACCGGCGGGCCGGGCCGCACAACCGGCTCACCAGCAGCCCGCCGAGGATGAAGCCCACCGGACTGGCGACCATGATGACAGCCTGCGCGGTACCGGCGGCCATGCCGCTCCTGGCGTCCTCGTTGGCCCAGGCGGCGGCCAGCCCCTCAGGGACGATCGAGAAGAGCATCGCGCTGAACACCAGCACCGCGATGGCCCGCAACACCGGCGTACGGAAGACGATCCCGAAGCCCTCGGCGGTCTCCCGCAGCAGGTGGTCTCGGTGGCCGGTGGCCATCGCGGCAGCGTGATTCCGGACGCCGAAGCGCAGCAGCAGCGCCGAGAAGCCGAAGGTCGCGGCGTTGAACAGCAGCGCGACCGTAGGGTCGATCGAGGCGACGGCGGCACCGAACAGGTACCCGACGACCTGTGCGGCCTGCCCGATACTGCCGTTCAGCGACAGTCCGACCACCAGGCGGTCTCCGGTGAGGATCTGCGGCATCAGCGCCGACTTCGCCGCCTGGCTGGGCGGGTTGGCCAGTGTGGTGGTGAAGAGGAGCACCAGCACCACCCAGACCGGCAGACCGGGGAGGGCGATGAGCACCATCAGCACCATCCGGATGACGTCACACGCCACCATCACCCGCCGGTACGGGTGCCGCTCGGCCAGCGCGGCGAGCAGCGGACCACCGAGCAGCCACGGCAGGTAGCTCACCGCGAACGCGGCGGCGGAGAGCGCGACGGACCTGGTCTGCTGGTAGACGAGGAGGGTCACGGCGGCCTTGGCGACGTAGTCACCGATCCAGGACAGCGACCCGGCGGTGAAGACAGCCCGGAACTCACGTTGGGCAAACACCTCGCGAAAAGTGGCCGGACCTTCCGCGGAAGGTCGCTCGTCGGGCACCGTCGCCTCCATCGGCCCCCGGGCACGGCTGCTTGTGGCCGCCGGGCCGGGAACACTCGTCAGATCTGTCGGATCAGCGAGGATGTGACCGCGCTCCAGCGGGAACGCGTGCTTCGGGATTCTGCCCGATCGTCCGACGACTAGCTAGGGCGAACGGATCGTTCGTCGCATCCCCGACTGAACGAACGGACGATACTCCAGGGGCCGGCTGGACCGCGACCCCTGGATTGCCGGCCAGTGTCACCGGGTCAGGTGGCGCCACCCTGACCGGTCTCACCATCCGACAGAGGCCGGCTCTGCACGCCGGGGTAGATGCGGGCAGCGGCGATCTGCGCGGTGATGCCCGAATTCTCCAGCGCCTCCGCCAACCTGCGCCGCAGTTCCCGGCCCACCGCGAACTGGCCGTCGGCAGTCGTCTTGACCACCGTGCGGATCACGGCGCCGTCCACCGTCATCTGCTCGACGCCCAGCACCTCCGGCGCCTCCACGATCTCCGGCGACAGGTCCGGGTCCACCGCCACCGACGCGGCGGCCGTACGCAGCACCGCGCTGGCCTCCTCCGTACCGCTGAAGCCGATTGGCAGGTCCACCACCACCAGCGCCCAGCCCTGGCTCTTGTTGCCGACCCGGATGATCTCGCCGTTGCGGATGTACCAGAGCACGCCACGCCCGTCCCGGACCGTGGTGACGCGCAGCCCGACCGACTCCACGACACCCGTCGCCTCGCCGAGGTCGACGTTGTCGCCCACGCCGTACTGGTCCTCGATGAGCATGAAGAGACCGGCGATCAGGTCCTTGACCAGGCTCTGCGCGCCGAAGCCCAGCGCGACGCCGGCGATGCCGGCGCTGGCCAGCAGCGGCGCCAGGTCGAAGCTGAACTCGCGCAGGATCATCAACAGCGCAATGCCGAAGACGAAGGCCGTGGTCAGGCTGCGCAGCACCGAGCCGATCGCCTCGGCCCGCTGCCGCCGCCGCTCCGGCACGAACTCGGTCGGGTCGACCGCCGCGGTGGGCACCCGCTCGCGTAGCGGCCGCAGCATCGTCGGCACCGCGCCGTCGGTGGTCGTCCGAACCAGCCGGTCGATCGTCCTGTGCAGCGCCCAGCGCGCCACCATCGCCAGCGCCAGGATCAGCAGGACCCGCAGTGGCTTGAGCAGGATCCAGTAGCTGCCCTCGGCGAACCACGCCGAGCGGGTGATCCCGTAGATCCACTCGCAGGAGGTGCTGCCCTGACAGTTCACTGACACGACGTCGGACAGGGCAAGGGGCGTCACGCTGGCGGCACTCACCCTGTCTTCGTACCGCAACACCTCGGACCGGCCGCCGCCGACCCACCAGCCGGGTGAGATGCGCCGGAGCGCCGGGTCGGACCGGGGCGAACCGGCCATCGTGACAGGTGCGGAAAAGAGCTTCACATCCGACCCCGGATTAGTACGTGCAATCCGGGGTCCGATCAGGGACTATTGGCGCAACGGACGTCGGTGATCGAACGGGCGTCGACGGTACGGGCCCTCGTGCCCAACTCCGGTCGGCGGCAGGTTCGCAGCAGCCGCTGAACCGGGAGGGTGATCGCGATGCCTGACATACGACCCGCGGTGGGCTCCGGCGCGCTGGTTCTCAACGCCACCTACGAGCCGCTGTGTGTCGTGTCGGTGCGTCGCGCCGCGATCCTCGTCCTCTCCTCCAAGGCCGTCTGCGTCGCCGACGGCGACGGCATCCTGCACAGCGCCCGGGACGCGCTGCCGGTGCCGTCGGTCGTGCGACTGACCCGCTTCGTCCGGGTGCCCTACCGCACCCACGTCGGGCTGTCCCGCCGGGCGATCTTCGCCCGCGACGGTTGGCGGTGCGCCTACTGCCGGGGCCCGGCCGAGACCATCGACCACGTCTTCCCGCGCAGCCGGGGCGGCCGGCACGCCTGGGAGAACGTGGTCGCCGCGTGCGCGCGGTGCAACCACACCAAGGGCGACAAGACCCCGGCCGAGTTGGGTTGGCGGCTGCACGCCCTGCCGGCCGCGCCGAAGGGCACCGCGTGGCGGGTCCTCGGGCACCGTGCTCCGGACCCGCGCTGGGCCGACTGGCTCGACCTGCGCGAGCCCGAAGCGGCAGCCTGACCCGTACCCGTGCGGCCCCGGCTGCACCCGCGCGCCTCGCGGCCCCCAGGACGGCCGTCCGGGGGGCCGGCGTCGGATTCAGTCCCGCAGGTCGGCGGCCCGACGCGACGCGCGCTCGTGCCGGTCGACCGCCCGGGCGTGCGCGATCTCCAGGAGCCGGTCGATCTCGGGCAGCATCTGCGGACCCGGCATCACGATGCTGGCGAAGCCGTACAGCGCGTAGCCCGGGTGCGGCGTGAGAGTGTCCAGCCGGGCGTAGTCGAAGTCGTCCCGATGCTCCTCGAAGGCAGCCGGCGCGAAGCCGAACGCCTCTTCGAACTCGGCCCGGCCCAGCTCCAGGTTGAGCCGGAAGACGCCGGGGCGGTCGAGCTGCCCGGCCTCGTCGAAGCCGGGCACGTCGTGCTCGACGATGGTGGCGAACGGTTGGCGGCGGTCCGGCCCGACGTGGAAGAAGCGATCGCCCCACGCGGCCTCCGGTGATCCGTTCTCCGCGCTCGCCACCACCTGTTCGACGCCGGGCAGCGCGCCGATCCGCTCGGCGAGCACGGCCGCGTCGACGCCGGTCGGGATGTACAGCACCGCGTCGGCGTTGTCGATGGTCGCCTGGTCCAGCGGGAAGTAGCGGTAGTCGTGCGTCCTGCGCTCGGCCGGCTCGATGTCGGCCGTCGGGACGTACCCGGGGAGGTCGTCCCGCTGCTGGAGCCGACCCTCGTACGTCGACGCGGCGGGCGCGTCGATGCCGAGCGCCGGACTCGCGCCGAGGGCGCCGACCACCACCGCGTACCGCTCACCCAGCAGCGCTCCGACGATCGCGCCGGCGCCGGCCCACGACACCGTCGCGCCACCCATCGTCATGGTGGCCGGATGGCGTTGCAGGTGTGTGTTGTGCGCGAAGACCAGCGTCGGTCCCCGGTCGGCCTCGACCGCCCGGATCGCGAGCAGGTTCTCGGCCATCAGCGCGTCCCGGACCCCGGCCAGGCGCGCGAACCGTTCCTCCGGCGCGAGGTCGGTCGCCGCCGCGGCGTGGTACCGCAGCAACGCGACCGCGGACATGGCGTGCACGTGGGCCGCCCGCCAGCCCGCGGACCGGCGGTGCGCCTGGAGAAACAGCTCGGTCAGCAGGTCGTCGGCGAGGACCCGCAGCCGCTGGGCGTCCGTCGAGCGTCCGACCGACCGGCCCGGCTCCCACACGGCGGCCGTGTCGCTCCACCGGGCCTCGTCCCCGACCAGGTCATCAATCTCCGCCGACCGGTCCAGGCCGAGAAAGTCGCACACGAGCGTCAGGTGCCGGCGCGGGCTCGGGGCGCCCTCGATCTCCAGCGGCGCGTCGAAACCGTGGAACCGCAGGCGCTGCGCGGCGGGCCGTCCGGCGTTCCACTCCCGCATCCGCAGCAGCAGGTCGCGGTTGGCGGGGGCGGCACCGAAGCCGTGACTGAACCCCTCGGCGAGCGCGCGGTCCAGCGGCACGGACCCGCCGTCCACGAACTCGTCGGCGAGCAGCCCGGCGGCCCGGTCGCTCTCCAGGGCGATGGAGCGGTAACCGTGCTCGGCCAGCGTCAGGAAGGTGTCATTGCGGATCTGGAGCAAGGCGGATTCACCATGCGTCGGCTCGCCGATCGCGAGCAGGGTCGGTGAGCCGCCGAGCAGGTCGAGAAGAGTGGTCATTGCATCGACCGTATCGTTGAACCAGCGGTTGAGACTTCAGAGCGAGGGAGCACGGTGGTCACCCCAGAACCCTCAAACCCAGGGGTACGACGGCCGATCGACCTCGCCCGGCGGCACGGGCTGTCGGCGCAGGCCGTCCGCAACTACGAACGCGACGGTGTGCTGCCGCCGGCCGAGCGCACCGTCAGCGGGTACCGCCGGTTCACCGAGACGCACGCCCGGGCACTTGACGCCTACCTCGCCCTCGTCGCCGGCCACGGTCACGCGGCCGGCGGCGACATCATGCGCGCCGTGAACCGGGGCGAGCTCGACACCGCGTTGCGGGCGATCGATGACGGCCACGGCCTGCTACGACGCGACCGGGAGACCCTGGACGCGGTCGAGGTGGCGGTCAGCACGCTCACCGCCACGAAGCCCGCGCCGCAGACCCGGCGGGCCGTACCGATCAGCGTGCTCGCGCACCGGCTCGGCGTACGACCGGCGACGCTGCGCAAGTGGGAGGCGGCCGGAATCCTGCGACCGGAGCGCGACCGGGTCACCCGCCACCGCGTCTACTCGCCCGACGACGTCCGGGACGCCGAACTCGCCCACCTGCTGCGCCGGGGCGGATACCGGCTGAGCCACATCGCCGACGTGCTGCGTCGCGTACGGGACGCCGGCGGCGCCGAACCACTGGCCGCGTCGCTGGCCCAGTGGCGCGGACGACTCACCGAGCGCGGCCGGGCCATGCTCACCGGTGCCGCCCGGCTCGCCGCGTACCTCGACGACGGCGCGGGAGGTCACCCGCCACGCGCCTCGACCAGCGAGGCGAAGACCACCAGGTTTTCCGAGTAGCCGGTCTCACCACCCACCCACCGGCCACCGCAGGTGATCAGTCGCAGGCTGGGACGGCTGAAGTCGCCGTACACCTCGTCCACCGGTAGCCGATCCTTGCTGAACCGCTCCACCGAATCCACCTCGAAGACCGCCACCCGGCCGTCGGCGCGGGTGATGTCGACCCGGTCGCCGGAGCGCAGTTCCCGTAGCCGGTGGAAGACGGCCGGCCCGGTGGTCGTGTCCACGTGCCCGACGATCACCGCCGGCCCGTACTGCCCCGGGGTGGGGCCCTGGTCGTACCAGCCGGCCTCCTGCGCGCGGGCCACGTCGGGCACGGCGATGGTGCCATCCGGGGCGATGCCGACGTCGTGCAGCGGCGCCCGCAGGTCGATCGTGTCGATGGCGAGGGCGGTCGGTCGGCTGGCCGGCAGTACCGGGAACTTCTTCGGCGGCGGCCGCAGGCCCGCGCTGATCCGGTCCGGCAGCAGACTCACCCCGGTCACCCGTTCGACGCCGAGCATCGCCACGATCAGCACCATCAGCGTGGCGATGACCAGGACCGGCACCCCCGGACCGTCGCCGCCCAGCCGACGCCGGGCCAACGGCGGCCCGCCGGGACGGCGCGGCGGCAGCGGGCGCGCGTCCGGGTCGGTGGTGGCGACACTGGCGGAGACCGCCTGCCCGGCGACCCGCCGCAGCCGGCCCGAGGCCCGGGCCACCAGCCGGCCGGCGACGCGCAGTGTCCTCGCTGCCCGGACGCGGGCCGTACGGTCCGACCGCGTGGAGCGGGCAGGGCCATCCGACCGCGTGGAGCGGGCACGGCCATCCGACCGCGTGGAGCGGGCAGGGCCATCCGGCCGCGTACGCGCGGATCTGCGGGTCATGGCAGCTCCGGGTCAGGAGCCGGCTCCGGGCCGACGCCGACCGCCCATCATGCCGAGCGCGACCGCGGCGGCCACCAGTGCCACGCCGCCGAGGACCAGGACCGAGCCGGTTCCCCGGCCGCTAGCGGTGCCGCCGCCCCCGGTCGCCGGCCCCTTGCTGGGCGAGGCCATGTTGAGCACGGTCAGCATCGTCTGCGCGGTCTGGTTGTTCTGGCAGCGCAGGTCGACCTGGTAGTCACCGGGCTCCTTGTTACCCGGAACGGTGACCTCCCCCTTGAGGAGGCCGTTGTCCGGCCTGAGCATGACGTGCCCGAACGCGTCGGAGCGTACGTTCGCCTGCCGATCGTTGTTGTTGTCGCAGCTCGCGCGGATCGTGACCCGGCTGCCCGCCGGGACGCTGTTCGGTGTCACTTCGACGAAGGTGTTCTCGCCCGCGCGGGCCGGCGTGACCGACAGCAGGACGAACGCCCCGATGAGTCCGATCAGTGTCAGAGCGGACGAGAGCGCGCGGTTGATCGTGCGAAGACCCTGCATGATTTCCCCCCAACCGGCGACGACCGCCGGAACCCTCCCCTGGGCACGCGCGCTGCTTTCCCCCCACCCCAAAGGCAAACCCCACCCCCCCCGCGTCCCGCCCCCGCCCCCGCCCCGCCCCCTCCCGCCCCTCCCACTCGTCGATCATGGAGTTGTGGTGCCCCGCAAAAGGTGCATCTGATCACGATCTGCCCACCACAACTCCATGATCGACCGGGGCTGGGTCCCGGGGTCCCGCGATCTTGCACTTACTGTCGCCGCATACCCGGGCATACCTCGTATTCCGGGGGACTGTCAACTTAACGGTGTAACTGGATCTTGATGGGGTTACTTGCGGGCTGCGGACAGGCGGCCTTCGAAGGTG
>NZ_JBNCKS010000090.1:0-18061 GCF_049841635.1 Micromonospora sp. DT44
CCTGCCTGCAGCAGCCGCCAGTACTCCGTCTCGATCTCGAGCCGGCGTTTGCGTCCTCGTCGTCCCATCAACACACCCCACATGATCAGCTGTGTTGCGACAAGTACTGGAACCCGCCCGGAACCACGGGGTCAGTTTTCACGCGGCGTCGACAGGAGGAGGTCCGCCGCGTGTCGTGACCTTTGATGCCCAGTCACAGCCGGGTGGCGCGTGGCGGCGTGGCGGGGACTCGTTGCGGCTGTTCTCCCCGGCGCCGTACAGCCTGGCCGGGTGGGGGATGTCAAGGCAGGCCGGTGAGGAGTTCTTGAGCGCCGGGCACCTCATAAATTTCCTGGGGCAAACGCGCAGCGCTATGACCTCGCGGCGCGTCGCCCGGTCCGGGTGCGGGATGTTCGTGCCGCGGTCGGCCTCTCGGCGTTGACCGGTGAGCGACACCGACGCCGATCCACTCGACCAGCGGCACGCCGCCGCTGTTCGCGCGTTGGTGGTAAGCGCCGCTCTGGCCAGCTCGGGGCCTGAGCCGATGCGCGAGGGTCGTGCGCATACGGCACGAGCGTGGTCTCACCGACATGCCTGCCCAGGCCGATGGAGGTCGGCGCGGTGATCGCGCTTGGGTCGTTCGGCCGAGGCTGGGCCTCACATGCCTCGGCTCTGTCACTGCGATCGAGCGTTGGCTCGACGGCCAGAGCCCGCCGGTCGGCTCGGTCTGAGGCAGGTTCTGACCGTCAGGTGGTGGCGCCGACGCGGGTTGCGAGATCGCGGAGCCCTGCCGGAGTTGCTGTCGGGGCGTATAGCAGCGAGGACACGAGGTCGCGGACCGAGGGGCGGTTGACCTCTTCGGGGGCGTGCCGCTCCGCGGAGAGTAGGGCCTGAACGGCGCGGTCGGGCTTACCGTGATGGGTCCACGCGCGGGCGGTGTCTACGCAGAAACGGCCGTACCGTTCGGTGCTGGGCAACTCTGCCGGTCGTACGGTTTCGGCGCTGCGCAGTGCGGTGCCGGTATCGCCGAGTGCGGTGTAGACGCCGATCTTGTATATGGCGACGGTGGCCGGACTCAGCGGCACGACGGTGCCGGGCACGGTGGTCCCGCCGAGCCGGCCGGCGGCTGCGGCGGCTTCGTCGATGAATGCGGCGGCAGCCGGGGCGTTGCCCGCCTGGGCGCTGCTGTACGCGGCGGTGCACAGCAGGTTCCCGTACGCCGCGATGAGGGCCGCGTCGGCTCCGCCGGAGTCGGCGCCCAGGCCCTCGGCGGTGGTGGTGAGCAGATGCAGGGCGCCGTCGTGGTGGCCTTCGCGGCGCATGGCGATCGCGACGGTGTGGGTGGCGGCGGCCATTACCACCCCGTTGCCGGTTTCCCGGGAGGCGGTCAGGGCGCGGTCGGCGAGTACCCAGGCGATGGCGTCGTCGCCGAGCTTCGTGCTGACCGACGAGGCGAGCACGTACGCCCGGGCGAGGTGGCCGGCGAGTGCTTCGCGCTGGCGGCCGGCCGCTTGGTCGCGGGCAATGTGTAGACCGGACAGCAGGCTGGGAAGTCCGCGGGTGAGTTCTGCGAAGCGGCTGTCGGCGTAGGCGCGGCTCGCCGCAGCGAGGCCGGTGGTGAGCGCGTCGGGTGCCATCGGCAGGGCTGTGGAGCCGCCGGTGAGCAGCAGCGCTTCGAGACTGGTCGCCGGGCCCGGCCCGGAGCCGGCGGTGAGGCCGGCGACCGCAGTCACGGCTGCGCCTGCCAGGAAGGTCCGTCGTCGCATGAAGTCGCCGCCTTCGCCGTCGCCTGATCGGCGGAGCCTATCGGGCTCGGGGTTGCGCGCGGCCGAGGTGTGGGCGGCACGACCGTCGTGTCGCCGGACGTCATCCGAGAGCCCGAGCATCACCGCAGGGATGGACAGGGCGTGGGCGAGTCGGCGGCGGACGTCGATGTCGTGCAGTGGGGCGCGTTCGAGGCGCGAGATCGTCGAGCCGGAGTATCCGCACAGGTGCCCGAGTTCGCTCTGGGTCAGACCTGCGGCTTGACGCACGAGGCGGATGACGGCTCCGGCGTCGTCGCGGGCGACGGCAGCGCGTAGTTCCGGGGATTGCCACATCGGGTGGGTTGGTGCTGGTCTGCGCTCGTTGGCATCCACCTTCGTCACGGTAACCGACTGTCATGGCGAGGTGGTGGGTCGTGTTGTACGGGTTATGCAAACGCGTTGCGGGCCCTGCACAGCAGCTGGCGGCGGGCGGTGGCGATGGGCGGTGATGGATGCACCAATCACCAGCGGGGCCGGCAGGCAGCGGCTCGGGAAAGGAGGTCGTCATGTTGTTCGCAGATCCGGTACGGGTAGTCGTGCCCAGCACGTTGGCGCGTCGGTTGGCGCAGGTGTGCACGTTGAAGATGGAGGGCCACCGGTGGGCCGCGGCGAACGTGGTCGCGGCCCGCCAGGTGCTCAAGGCACCGGATGCCCGGGCGGTGCTCGATGAGCTCCGGCGGCGGCTGGCCCGGGCCGTACCGACCGCGCCGGGCTGGGCGGTGGTCGCGCTGCCGGAGCGCCTCGGTGACGAGGAGGTGAAACGGGCAGCCGCCGGGCTGCTCGCCACGCTGGGCCGGCCCTTCTTCTCCATCGACCAGGGCGGTGGGCTGTGGATCGGCGGCGAGTCGTCGCCGGAGCATGATCAGGCGTCGTTCGGCGGTTTCGGGGCGCAGGCGCTGCATATCGACGCACCGAATGTGCACCACGTGCCCGACTACACCAGTCTGCTGGTGCTGCGCCCGGATCCAGCCGGCGGCGGCGTCTCGCTCATCGGTGATCTGCAGGAGGCGCTGGCGCATCTGACCGACGCGGAGCAAGCCCTGCTGCGCCGGACCGAGGTCTTCGAGGGCCGGGCGGATGGCCTACTCGGGGTGGGTGCCCCGTTGCTGCCGTTCCCGGTGGCGGCGGCTGCCGCGGGTGGTGGCTGGCCGTGGATCCGGTGGGCCGGCAAGGTGCTCGACGACCCCCGCAACCACGAGCACCTGCCGGTGCTGCGTCGCTTCGCGCAGGCTCTGAGCGTCGAGACCCGGGCGGTCATGCTGGGCCGCGGGCAGTTGCTCATCGCCGACCAGCGGCGCATCGCTCACGGTCGTACCGCCCTGGGCGATCCCCGGTCGGCGGTCACGAGCGTCCGTCGGTGCCTCCTGCAGGCCAAGGTCGCGTTCGAGGAGACGGCGATCGCGCAGCTCGTCGCTGCCGAGGCCGGTGTCGGCGATGCCTGAGACCTACGACGTGGCGGTGGTCGGCGTCGGAGTGGTCGCGCTCGCTGTCGCGCAGGAGCTGCTGGCCCGAGGGCTGACGGTGGCGGTCATCGGCCCGTACGGCGGGGACCACGCGGGGCAGGCGACTCGGGCCGCCGGGGCGATGCTGTCGACGTTCTCGGAGATCGAGCCGGGTCACCCGGCCGAACGGGTCGCTGTGGAGACCGGTGAACGGCTCGCCGCTCACCAGGCGTACCCGGTCTGGTTGAGCCGTCTCGCCGCCAGTGGTGAACCGGCGGTGTCCACGGTGGCGGGCACCTGGGTACTGGCGCCGGCCGGGCGGCTGGCGCAGTTGGCACCGATCGCGGCCGCGGCGCGGGCAGCAGGCCACCCGGCGGAGGAGCATGACGCCGGACAGATTCCGGGCCTGCGTACGCCAGTCGACACGGCGGGCGCGTTGTGGCTGCCGACCGAGGCCCGCATCGACAGCGGTGCCCTGATGCAGGCCCTGTCCCGGGTCGTCCGCCGGCACCGGCGGGCAGCCTGGCACGACACCACCGCGACCGCCGTCACGACCGGCATCGTGCGGTGTGCCGACGGCACGCGGGTCGAAGCCGGCGACGTCGTGCTGGCGGCCGGCGCTGCGACGGCGTCGCTGCTGGAGCAGGCCGGACGCCGGGTCGGGGTGCCGCCCATCCTGGCCGGCCGCGGCGCGAGCGTGCTCCTGCACGCCCCCGCGATCAGCGTGCCGCACGTGGTCCGGACCCCGAACGCGGCGTTCGCGTGCGGCGCGCACCTGGTCCCCCGCGCGGACGGCACCGTGTATCTGGGGGCGACGAACCGGCTGACCACCAGCGCCGAGCGCACCCGCCCGGTCACGCTCGACGAACTGGCCGTGCTGGCCGCCGACGCGAGCACCCTGCTCGACCACCGCCTCGCCGGGGCGCAGCTGTGCAGCCACCGGGTCGGATTGCGCCCGTACACGGTGGACCACCTGCCGCTGCTGGGCCGGACCCGAGACCCGGGCCTGCTGGTGGCGACCGCCACCTACCGGTGCGGGGTCCTGCTCGCACCGCGCATCGCTGACCTGATCGCTGACGAGATCACCGCACCCGGCGCGCTCGACGACCACCCGTACCGGGTCCTGCGCCCGATGCCGACCCCAGCCGCCGGCGACGCGTTGGACGCCGGCGCCGCGCAGGCACTGATCGAGCACCTCCTGCAGGGCGGCGCGAGCCTGCCGGCGGCTGCGGCCGAACAGTTCGCCGGGTTCGTCGAACTCGCTCTACGGGTGCTACTCGACGACGCCTGCGCGCAGGGCGCGGCGCTGCGTCGTCTGTGGCACTCCGCCCCGGTCGTCGAAGTCGTCCCTGCCCTGTTCGCCCTGCCTCGACGGATGAAAGGCACGCCCGATGCTCACCGCTGACACCGCCACGCTGCGGACGGCTCTCCTGGCCGCAGTCACCGCGGTTCGACCCCAGCCCGGGCCCATCGCGGGCGACCGGTCCTTCGCCGATCTCGGCTTGGATTCCCTGGACCGCCTCGTGCTGGTCCACACCGTGGAGCAAGCCACCGGCGTCACCGTCCCCGACCATGTCCTGGCCGGCGCCCGGCACGTCGACGACCTCCTCTCCTACCTCGACACCGTGGGTCCGGCCGCCGACGAGGACCCCGCAGGGCCGGGAGCCGCTGAGACGAAGCTGGGTGTTGTCGACGACGGCGCCGTCGTCGGCGCGGGCAGCCGGCTCTGGCATCAGGCGCAGGTCGCCGCCGGCGCGAGCATCGGCGCGGACTGCACCCTGGGCAAAGGCGCCTATGTCGGCGCCGGCAGCCAGCTCGGCGACCGCGTCAAACTCGGCAACTACGCGTGCGTGTTCGGGGCGAACATCGCCGATGACGCGATGATCAGCCCGCACGCCGCGCTACTGGAAGACCCCGCGCCGCGGGCCACCACCCCGGACGGGCGCCGCAAGGAGCACACCGACTTCAACCAGTGCCCTGTCACGGTCGGCCGGCGGGCCACCATCGGCGCGGGCGCCATGATCGCGCCGGGGGTCACCGTCGGGCATGACGCCCTGGTCGCGATCGGCGCGGTCGTCGTGCGCGACGTCCTCCCCTACGCCCTGGTCGCGGGCAACCCGGCCCGCCAATGCGGCTGGGTGTGTACCTGCGGAGGCACCCTCGCCGACACGTTGCGGTGCCCACGCTGCTCGCGCGGATACGTCCGCCACGGCGACGAACTGCACCTGCTCGGCGACCCCGTGGACGCCTGCGATGGCTGACGGCCCGCCCGGTCACCCGTTCGGGGCACGCGGGGTGGCAGGGGTGCGCAGGCCCCCATGGTTGGCTAGCGTCGCCCGGCATGAGTCGAGTCCCGCTACCTCCTGCCGACTACTACGCCAGCCTGCCGAAAAGCATCACCGGCGCCGGTGCCGTCCTGCACGACGAGCACGGCCGGATCCTGCTCGTGCGGCCCAGCTACCGCACCGACACCTGGGAAATTCCCGGCGGAGGGCTGGAGCACGGCGAATACCCCTGGCAGGCAGCCTGTCGGGAGATCAAGGAAGAACTCGGCCTGGACCTGACACCCGGCCGGCTCCTGGTCCTCGACTGGGTTCCCCCGCAACCCGACGGCAGGCCCGCGCTGGCGAACTTCCTGTTCGACGGTGGCCGCATCACCCAAGACCAGGCCGAGCAGCGGGTGAGCCTGCAGACCGACGAGCTCAGCGAATGGTGCCTGGCCGGGCCGCAGCAGTGGGACGAGCTCATGGCTCCGCACATGGCCCGCCGGCTACGCGCCTGCGCTGACGCGCTACGCACCCAGAGCACCGCCTACCTGCACCACGGGTGGGATCCCGCCAACCCCGAACACTGACCGCCCGGCTTTTCCTGCCCGGGCGGCGCTCGGCAGGAAAGGACACCCCCATGATCGACGTGATCCCGGTGGCCAGCCCCCACCTCGACGAGGATGACATCACCGCAGCCGTCCGGGTACTGCGCTCCGGAGCACTGGTCCAAGGCCGCGAAGTCGCCGCGTTCGAGGACGAGTTCTCCGACCTCGTCGACGGCCGGCACTGCATCGCCGTCAACTCCGGCACCACCGCCCTGTGGCTGCCCTTGCTCGGCCTGGGCATCGGCCCCGGCGACGAGGTCATCATCCCGGCGTTCACCTTCGCCGCCACCGCCGCGGCGGTCCGCCTCACCGGTGCGACACCCGTCTTCGCCGACATCGACCCGGTCTCGTTCTGCCTTGACCCCGCCGCGGCCGCCGACGCCGTCACCAGCCGCACCGCGGCGATCATCCCGGTGCACCTGTTCGGCCACCCCGCCGACCTCGGTGCCCTGATCACGCTGGCCAGACGGCACGGAATCGCGCTGATCGAGGACGCCGCCCAAGCCCACGCCGCGACCCTGCATGCACGCCCCGTCGGCACATTCGGCACCGCCGCGGCGTTCAGCTTCTACCCCACCAAGAACATGCAGTCTGTCGAAGGCGGAATGATCACCACCGCCGATCCGGGCCTGGCCCGCACGCTGCGGCTACTACGCAACGTCGGCATGGAAACCCGCTACTGCCACGAGATCGTCGGCACAAACGGGCGCCTCAACGACGTCTTCGCCGCGATCGGCCGCACCCAACTGCGCAAGCTCCCCGCTCGGACCACGGCCCGCCGGGCCCACGCCGCGCACCTCGACGCCGCACTGGCCGGTGTCGCCGGCATATCCCCGCCGACCACTGGCATCGGCGCCGGGCACGTGTACCACCAGTACACGATCCGCGTTGACGACGACCGCGACGCCTTCGCCCAGGCCCTGCACGAGGACCGGGTCGGCTGCTCCGTGCACTACCCGGTCCCGCTGCACCGCAGCCCGGCCTACCGCACCGCCGTTCACCTGCCCCACACCGATACCGCCGCCGCCCAGGTGCTGTCGCTGCCCGTGCATCCCGGGCTCGCCCGCGGCGACCTTGACCGGATCGTCACCGCCGTGCTCCGGCACGCCCGCCGAGAGCAGCTGGCGGCATGACCGGCCGACCGCTACGCGCCGGCCTCGTCGGTCTCGGGCACATGGGCAGGCACCACGTCCGAGCATTGCGCGCGCTCAACGGCGTCGACCTGGTCGCCGCCGTCGACCCGGCCGGTGACCCCCACCGCATCGCCGACGGCATCGCCCTGTTCACCGACGCCGACGACATGCTGCGCCACGGCATCGACTACGCCGTCCTGGCAGCACCCACCTCACGGCACACCGAACTCGGTCTGCGTCTCGCCGCCGCCGACATTCCGACGCTCATCGAGAAACCTCTGGCCCCCGACCCGGAATCGGCCCGCCGCCTGGTCGACGCCTACCGAACGGCCGGGCTGCCGGCCGCGGTCGGATACACCGAACGTTTCAACCCGGCGATCACCGGACTGCGCGCCCGACTGCAGAACGGACTACTCGGCGACGTCTTCGACATCAGCACCCGCCGCACCGGCATTTACCCCGCCCGGATCGCCGACGTCGGCGTCATCCACGACCTGGCCACCCACGACATCGACCTGACCGCCGACCTGACCCGTCAGCGATACACCTCGATCACCGCCCGCACCGCGCACCGCAGCGGCCGACCCCACGAGGACCTACTCGCCGCGATCGCCCAGCTCGCCGACGGCACCATTGCCCAGCACCGCGTCAACTGGCTGACCCCAGCACCCGAACGCATCATCACCGTCACCGGGGAACATGGCAGCCTCATCGCCGACACCATCGCCGCATCATTGACATGGTGCAGCAACGGCGCCTCCGCACCCGCGGCTGACCATCCGGCCTACCGGGGCGTAGCTCCCGGCGACATCACCCGCTTCGCGCTGCAGCCGGCGGACCCACTGCTTGCCGAACACCGCGCATTCCAGGCAGCGCTCCTAGGTCACGGCAACGAAGGTGCCTGCCTAGAGGCCGGACTGCACGCCGTCCTCGTCGCCCACACAGCGGCAGCCTCAGCACGCACCGCACACACCATGCCCATCGAACTGGCGTAGACCGACAGGGGTTCCGGGACGCCGTAGCCGGGTCGCTGACGACGTCACCACCTCAAGGACGAATCAGTAGGTTGGCGGGTACCCACCGTCAAGGTCTAAGCGCCGCGGGACCGCACCATGACGGAGTTGCTACAGGCCCGCCCACTGCAGCGTGCAGGCGTACTGGCAGTCACCCCGTCCGGCCTTGCCGAGATGTCCTCGACCCGACCAGCGCTCGCGCTCTGACCTAGACCGCGGCTAGGCCCCCGAACCCCAATCCCGTTCCCGCAGAACTGTTTCCACTACCAAAACTATCGGCACGAGTCCTCAAAGTTGGCCGCAATCAGATGCTCATGGGGGTGCTCATTCGTCAATAAGTGTGACACATAACCGAAGGGATAAATGCCATGAAAAGCCACGGTGTGACTGCGAAGCGGTGCGGTTGCCTGCACCCCGAGACCAACCGCCCGCTGGGCAAGGCGTGCCCGAAACTGTCGCAGCCCGATCACGGGAGCTGGTACTTCCACTGCTCGACGCGGAACCTGTTAGGCCAGGTCGAACGCGTCCGGCGGGGTGGTTACGCGTCCGAGGAGGCGGCCCGCCGGGCACGTGACGAGCTGCTGGCCTTGTCGCGAGAGGAACAGGCAGGCAAGTCGTGGACCGTCACCCGATGGCTGCGCTACTGGCTCGCGAACCGCAAGCGCATTCGACCCACGACCAAGATGCACTACACACGCGACATCGAAAACTTCCTGATCCCCCACATCGGCCATCTGATCCTCGGCGACCTGAACCCGCGGCAGCTCAACGCCGCGTTCGCGCAGATCGCCAAGACTCGTAACCGAGCCGAGCAGTTGCACACAGCCTGCACGTTGCAGCACATCCACGCGACACTGCGGGCGGCCCTGACCGGCGCATACCGAGAGGGCCTCATCGAGGACAACCCGGCCGCGAGAATGGAGCTACCTCCGCGGGAGCGCACCGGTCCCCAGCCGTGGACGGAAGCCCGCATCGCCGAGTGGAAGGCCACCGGCGAACGGCCGACGGTCGCGGTCTGGACGCCGGCGCAGCTCGCCAGCTTCCTGGACTACGTCCGCGACGACACCCTGTACCCGCTGTGGTGGCTGTTGGCTCTACTCGGACTGCGACGCGGTGAGGCCGCCGGTCTCCGATGGGCCGACGTCGACCTGCACGAGGGGCAGTTGTCCGTGGTCCGGCAACGCACCACCGCCGGCTACGAGGTGCACGAGGGCCCACCCAAGTCCAAGGCCAGCCGTCGCGAGCTCGCGCTCGACACGTACACCATGCGAGTGCTGAGGCAACATCGCATGCGGCAACAGGAGCGCCGGGCCAGGCGCCTTGGCACGGGCATGGTGTGCCACAACAGCGGCTATGTGTTCACCAGCCCCGACGGACTGCCACTGCACCCCGGCTACCTCACCCAACGCCTACGCCTGCTGGTCGACCGCGCCGGGCTCCCACCGATCCGCCTGCACGACCTGCGGCACGGGGCCGCCCTCCTCGCGCAGTCCGCTGGCGTGGACATCAAAACCATCCAACAGCAACTCGGGCACTCCAACATCCGCCTCACCGCCGACACCTACACCACCGTCCTCCCGCCGGCAGCCCGCGAAGCAGCTGACGCCACCGCCACCTACCTCATCGCAGCTAGCAAGCCGGGCGCGGAGATCAAGCGGCAAATCGAACTCACCCGCGACACCGACCACCAGGAGGAGACGGCGAAAAACACGCCACGCCAAGAACCGGACAACAACAGAATGAAGGCCTGCCGGCAGCGCAAGATCAAGCAACGGCGCCAAGCAACGCGGCGCCGCACCTACCGCACGGCAAAGCCCAACTGACTCCTGCGTAAACGCAACACCGATGATGAGACGCAGGCGAGCACGACCAGGCCAACTCTCGACGAGCGGGCAACCGAACCCAGCGAGGTTGCCGCCGTTCGCCGGGCGTTGGCCTGGTCGTGCTCGCGTCGCCTCAGGCCTACCGAGGCATGATCACGTTCGCACGCACTTTTTCACCAAGACCGCTTGCGCTCTTCAAAGGGCGGTTCGAGGATCTTCAAGTTGATCTAGGTCGGTCGGGTCATCGCCAGCATCGCGTTCCGCCGAGCGAAGCAGGCGCGGCCCGTGGCCCGCTCTCGTCGAATCGGTGAGCCGGCTTCCCGGCGAATGATCCGCGGCAACTGCCGACCTGATCACTCAGCTGCCGCACTCAACAAGTTCTGCCATCGCCGCGGCCGGGCCATCGCGTCGGCCGCCCGATCGACAGGCTGGACGGGTGCCAACCAGCACGTCCACCGTTCGTGGTTGCGACCGCAGGTGCTAGCCACGTCGTCTCGGGGAAGCCCACTTTCATACGAAAGCATATGACGCATAATGAGATGCTTTTCGCCGCAGGGCCTCCTCCAGCACCGAACCAAGGCGAAGCCGCTACCTGCGTAAACGAGCGAACCCGCGCTTTTGGCGTCCCATTTTCGCACCCAGGAATCCCAACCAGTGAGACGGGGCTGCTCCGGTGGCTGCTCGGACGTCGGGGAAGCCGCTTGAGGGGTGCAACCGCCAAAAAAAGGGCCCCTGACCTGCGCAAACGTGTGTCACATCCGTGTCCCACACGTGACCCATACGAAAGCAGGAAATATAGCCGATTGGCTATATTTCCTGCTCAAGTGGTGCGCCCGAAGGGACTCGAACCCCTAACCTTCTGATCCGTAGTCAGATGCTCTATCCATTGAGCTACGGGCGCTCGTGCTCAGCCAGTGTACACACCCGGCTTTCGCGCGGAGACTCCGGGATTCGAACCCGGGAGGGGCTTTAAGACCCCAACCGCATTAGCAGTGCGGCGCCATAGACCAGACTAGGCGAAGTCTCCCTGGTGGCCCGCAGACCACCGCGCCCGAGGATACAGGTCGGCACCCACCGGGGGCAAAGCGACTTCCTGGGTACGCCGACCCGGGCGGCGCGCCCCAGAATTTCACCGCTGTGCGGTGACGTGATCGGGACTACGCTCCATCGATATGCAGGAGCAGCCGCCCAGCGAACCGACCCGCCAGGAGCCTGCTGAGCGCCCGCGTCGGCGCCCGGCGCGGGCCACGTTCACGCCACCGCAGGCGACCGATCAGTCCGCCGAGGCGGCCCCTGCGGCACCGGTGAGCCCGCGTCCCCGCCGGGCCAAGGCGGCACCGGTGATCTTCCAGCCACCGGATCCGAACCGTCCCCTGCCGCGACAGACAGAGCCCGCCCCCACCGGCGCGCAGAGCGCTCCGGTCGAGCCACCCGCCGCCGACGACGCGCCGCACCCCACCAAGGAACCCGCCGAAGACATGGCGCAGCCCACCAAGGAACCCGCCAAGAAGCGCGCCAAAAAGGCAGCCCGCCCCGCCCAGGGCGCCGCTCACCCCGCCCAGGACCAGGCGCTTCCCGGCGCGGTGGGAGAACCGACGGGCCAGCCGCCGAGAGCGCCGGCGCCCCGGCCCCGGAAGACCGCCACCAGCACGGCGGCCGTCGCACCGACACCACCTCCGCCAGCGCCGGCCATCCCGGAGGCGACGCCCGTCACACCCGAGCCGACCGAGATCACGCCAACCCCTCGCAAGCGCCCCACGCCCAACCGCGCCACGACCCAGAGCAAGACGACCCCCAGCAAGACGACCCCGAGCAAGGCAACCCCGAGCAAGACGACCCCGAGCAAGGCGACCCCGAGCAAGGCGACCTCGCGTTCGACGACCCAGGACAACGCGACTCCGGACCCGGCCACGCCGAGGAAGTCCACCCCGCGCACGCCAGAGCCGGAGAAGGTCACCCCGCACAGAGCCGCCACGCCGAAGGCGAGCGCACCCGAAACCTCACCGACGCCCTCGCCAGAAGCGGCCTCCGCGATCACGCCCGAACCGGCCGCAGCGGCATTTCCGTCGGCTGACCCGGAGACGGCTTCGACGCGTACCCCCGAATTGCCGGCGGTGGTCGCGCGCCTGCGTGACCATCCCGGCTTCGCGCCGGAGTTCCTGGCGATGGAGGCGGTGCGGACGCTCGGACCTGGCGCGGCCGAGTGGGCGCGGCAGCTGCGGGACCGCTACCCGGATGCTCCGGCGGACGGTCTGGCCCGGCTGGCGACCCGGCGGTATGTGCGGGCGGCGGGCGTGGGAGGGGCGGCGTCGGCGCTGGCCGGTCTGTTCGCGCCGCTGGCGGAGCTGGTGTCGGTGCTCTGGACCCAGGCGAACCTGGTGCTGCACCTCGCGGCGGCGTACGGACGGGACCCGGCGCATCCCGATCGGGCCGAGGAGCTGCTGGTGTTGACCCAGGTGCATCCGGACGCGGCGAGTGCGCGGGCCGCGCTGGTCGGCGCGCGGGAGGCCAGCGATCCGGTGGAGGGGACGTGGCCGAAGGCGGCGGAGGCCGCCTGGCGACTGGCCGCGCCGCTCACCGCGCAGGCCGGCGGATGGGTGGCGTTGCGGTTGGCGTCCCGACTGGTGCCGGGGGCGGCGGTCGTCGCCGCCACGTTGGGCGACGCGGCGGCGGCCGATCGGCTGGCGGCCCGGGCGGTGGCCGCCTACCGGCCGCGTCACAACCAGTCGAACCACTCGCGGGGCAGTGAGGCGTAGCCGACGAAGGCGACCACGTCGAGCACGGTGTGCGCGATGACCAGGGGCATCACCCGGCGGGTACGCAGGTAGAAGAGGCTGAACACGACGCCCATCACCGCGTTGCCGACGAACGCGCCGAAGCCCTGGTAGAGGTGGTAACTGCCGCGTAGCAGCGCGCTGGCCGCGATGATCGCGGCGAGCCGCCAATGGAGTTGGCGCAGCCGGGTGACCAGGTAGCCGACCACGATCACCTCCTCCAGCACCGCGTTCTGCACGGCGGCGAGGATCAGCACCGGGACCGCCCACCAGACCTTCGGTAGGGCCGCCGGCACCAGCGTCGCGTTGAGGCCGAGGTGCGCCGCCGCCCAGAACAGGGCCAGGCCGGGCAGGCCGATCAGCGCGGCCAGGCCGGCGCCCCGGGCCAGATCCTGGCCAGGCCGCCGCGCGTCCAGGCCGAGGGTCCGCGCCGGGTCGCCGGGGTCCCTGCTGAGCAGGTGTACGGCGAGCAGCACCGGAAGCAGCGCGAACACGATGCCGAGGAGCTGGTACGTCAGGTCCAGCCAGGGGCGGGCCGACGCGGAGGTGTTCAGGGCGGCGGTCTGCTTGGAGAGCGGGCCCTCGGCGGTCAGCTTCGCGATGATCGAGACCACCGCGTAGACGGCGGACTGGCCGAGGGACAGGCCCAGGACCAGCAACGTTTCGGTCCCCAGCAGCCGGCGGGACACCGGGCGGGTCAGCTCAACGGTCACCGCACCACTCTGCCCGACGGACCGGCCGGCGGGCAGGGCCGACCGGCCGGCATGAACCGATCGCACATTCTGTGCGACCAGTGCACACGCTCCGTGGAGATTCTATGGGTGCCCGATCCGCTGCCGTCTGGAGAAGGAGCACCGGTGGACGATGTCGCACGGTTGCTGAAGGAGAGCTGGACCCTGGTCGAGGAGGACCGGGAGCGGCTGACCGGGCACTTCTACGCTCGGGTGTTCCTGCTCGATCCTGCCCTGCGCCAGCTCTTCCCGGTGCAGATGACCGGCCAGGGTGACCGCCTGCTGGAGGCGATCATCACGGCGATCCACACCGTGGACGACCCGGAGAGCTTCGACGAGTTCCTGCGCGCGCTGGGCCGCGACCACCGCAAGTACCACGTCGACGACCGGCACTACGCCACGATGGGCGTCGCGCTGCTCGACGCGCTGCGCAGCACCGCCGGCGACGGCTGGAACCTGGAGTACGACCAGGCGTGGCTGGACGCGTACGCGGCCATCTGCGCGAAGATGGTGGCCGGGGCCGCCGACGACGACAACCCGCCGTTCTGGCACGCCGAGGTGCTGACCCACGAGCGCCACGGCCCCGATATCGCCGTGCTGACCTGCCGGGCCCTGCAACATCCGCTGCCCTGGCGGGCGGGCCAGTACGTCAGCCTGGAGCTACCCCGCTTCCACCCGAGGGTGTGGCGGAACTACTCGGTGGCGAACGCCCCGAACGACGACAACGTGCTGGAGTTCCACGTCCGGAGCCCTGGCGCGGGCTGGGTGTCCGGGGCGCTGGTCCGCCGGGTGCAGCCCGGGCACCTGCTGCGGCTGGCGGCGCCGATGGGGTCGATGACCCTGGACCGCTCCTCCGAGCGGGACATCCTCTGCGTGGCCGGTGGCGTCGGGCTCGCGCCGATCAAGGCGCTGGTGGAGGAGTTGGCCACCTACAACCGGACGCGGTGGGTGCACGTCTTCTACGGCGCCCGGCAGGCGACGGACCTGTACGGGCTGGCCGCGCTACAGGATCTGGTGACCGCATATCCGTGGTTGTCGGTCACCGCCGCGTGCAGCGACGACCCGGACTTCGACGGCGAGCAGGGCGACATCCCGGACGTGGTGGCCCGGTACGGCCCGTGGACCACGCACGACTGTTACGTCTCCGGGTCGGCGCAGATGGTCCGGTCGACGCTGCGGGTGCTGGCCGCCGACGAGGTGCCGCCGTCGACCGTCCGCTACGACACGTTCGGCGATCTCTAGACGTTCCTCCCCCCACACCGGGGCGCGTGCCCCTGCCCCCTGGGGCGCGCGCCCCGGTCCCTCCCTGTCTCAGTAGCGCCAGGGTCGCCCGGTCTCCCGGTACTCCTCGACCGGCACCAGCGGCACGCCCGGCGCCATCCGGTCCACGTAGAGCCTGCCCTGAAGATGGTCGACCTCGTGCGCGACGAGCCGGGCCATGCCGAACTCGAACGACGTGATGATCCGGCTGCCGTCCCACTGGGCGTGTTCGACGTCGAGCCGCAGCGGCCGGGGCACCAGACCGCGGTGGTCGAAAAAGGAGAGGCACCCCTCGTACTGCTCGTCGGTCTCCGGGTCGGCGTCGACCACCCGCGGGTTGAGCAGGGCGACCGGTTCCGCCGAGCGGTCCGGGGGTCGGACGACGGCGGCGGCACGGCCGATGCCGAGCTGCGGGGCGGCGATACCGACCCCCTTGCTGAACGGGTGCAGCTCGTCGAGCCGGGCCAGCGCCATGGTGAGGCGGTCCAGGATCTCGCGGGCCGCCTGCTCCTCGCCGGGCAGGTCGAACTGTCGCACCGGCTGTCGGAGCAGGTCGTCGCCGCGCTGCACGATGCCGATCCCGCGCATGCGGTCGCTGGGCCGGACCCGGGTGGCGCCGGGGCCGGCGTCCGGCTCGGTGTCCGGCCGAGCCCGGAAGCGCCACTGCATCCGGTAGCGGGCGTTCAGCGGCGGGTCGTCGGTCTGCCAGTCGACGATCGCCCGGTCACCCTCGTCGTGCCGCTGCGGGGCCGTCCGCAGCGGGCCCTCCTCCGCCGAGAGCGAGGTCTCCACGCCCCAGACCTGCGGGTCGAACGCCGCCGGCAGATCCAGGCGTACGGCGAGACGCCGGGTGGGCAGCCGGACGGCCCGCTGAAACCAGGGGCCCCACTTGTCGTGGCCGACGCTGTACGCGTACTCGATGCTGGTCCGGTCGCCGGGGTACAGCGGGAAGCGGCGTTCGCCGTTCTCAAAGAGGAGCCAGATCTCCTTGAACGCGTCCCGGTCGTGCTTCGCCCGCCAGTGCATCGGCTCGGAGTCGCCGGTGCCGTCGTCGCGCCGGGCCTGTAGTTGCAGCTCGGCGAAGGTGAGCGGGTGTTCCCGATGGTGCCGGTTGGAGCGACCGGGATCGTTCGGGTAGCGGTCCACCGCGACGCGGACGAGGTAGCGGGTGACCGGCTCGGTGCCCGCGTTGTACAGCTCGCGGTGGATGACGCACCGGTAGCCGTCGTCGGTGTGGGTGAGGGTGGCCAACTCCCGCTCCACCACGAGGCCGGTGCCGGGGGGCAGCCACTGGCCGGACAGCGGGGGTTCGCGCTGCGGTTGGCCGGAGCGGGCGTGCCGGAGGTCGTCGTACTCGCGGAACCGCTGCCAGATCGCGCCGCTGGCCTCCAGGACGGCCTCGGCGCGGCGGGCGAAGTCCTCGGTCGGGCGGTGTCGGCGCCCTTCGACGTGGCTCACGTAGGACGGGTCGAAACCCATCAGAACGGCCAGTTGTTTCTTGGAGAGGCCCCGCCCGGCGCGCTGGCGGGCAAGCTCGGCCGCAAAGGACTCGGCAGCCCGCTCGAGGGGTGAGGTCGTCATCGGCTTCCTCGCGGCCGGGAGTATCAGTTTCACGTTCCGTGGCCGAGCGCACACTCATCTGGCATGTTCCCGACACACCGCTTGACAGCTCGCGCCTCGCCGCTTGTGACGGCGGCCGGCGGTGGCAACCCCCGCCGGGCGGTCGGAGTCCTTATCCCCGTGAGAGTTGATCCGAGTTTCGACACCTTCGTCGAGCAGAGGTCGGCGGCGCTGCTGCGGCTCGCGTTCCTCCTCACCGGGGACCGGGGCCACGCGGAGGATCTGCTGCAGACGGCCCTGCTGCGCACGATGCGTCGCTGGTCCAAGGCCCGCGAGGGGCCTGAGCCGTACGTCCGGCAGGTCATGGTCAACCTGTCCCGGGACCGGATCAGGGATCTGCTGCGACGCCCGCGCGAGACGGCGCTGCCGGACAACCCCGACGCCTTCCGCTCCACCGACTCCGGATTCGACGGCGTCGGGGAGCGGCAGACGGTCGCCACAGCGCTGGCCCAACTTCCCGTACGGCAGCGACAGGTGATCGTGCTCCGGTACTTCGAAGACCTCTCCATCGAGCAGACGGCGGAGCTGATCGGCTGCTCGATCGGAACGGTCAAGTCGTACACCTCCCGCGCGCTGACACGGCTGCGCGAACTACTCGGCGACCTTCACGAAACCGAAGAGGCAAGGACCTTGCGATGACCGCTCTCAACGACGAAGAGCTGGGCCGCCTGCTGGGCGACCGGCTCCACGAGGAGACGTACACGATGACCGCACCATCGAATCTCACCGAGACCCTGCACCGCAGGAACAGGCGCCGTACCCGGGCACTGGGTCTGGCCGTGGCCGCGCCGGTAGTCGCCGCCGTGGCCGTGGGCGCCTCGCTGGCGTTCGCTCCCGGCGGCGGCGCCCCGAGGGAGGCGCCGGAGATGCTCACCGTCGGCTACGTCGCCGAGCAGACGGCCACCGCCCTGGGCGAACTACCGGGCTACGTCCAGCACGAGACCGCCAAGCACCAGGGCCGGGACGGCAAGCAGGCAAGCCTGATCGAGCTCTGGGCCGACCGCACCACCAGCCGCGAACGGCAGGACAACAAGATCTACTACGGCGACGTCCGCTCGTACACCCTGGCGCTGGACGGCTCCACCGCCGTCGAACTGAACCACGACAAGAAGAAGTGGTGGACCTACCGGGTCGCCTCGCTCAAGCCCGCCGACACCAACCAGGTCCAGTACCTACCGCCGTCGCTCAACCCCAAGGACCTCGAGCGCGCCGTCGACAGCGGGAAGGTGACGCTCGTCGGGAAGGAGCGGCTGAACGGCAGGCAGACCGTGCACCTGCAGTGGCTGGGCGGCCCGGACAGCGCCATGGACGCGGCGAAGACCGCCGAGGAGTCCATGCAGATCTGGGTCGACGCGCAGTCCTACCGGCCGGTCCGGGTGGTCAGCAAGGTGTTCACCGGCACCACCACCAGCGACTACGAGTGGCTGCCCCGCACCGAGGAGAACCTGGCCAAGGTAACCGTCTCACCGCCGGCCGACTACCGGAAGCTGCCGTGCACGCCCACGCCGGCCAAGGACTGCGGCTTGAACGATTAGCTTGATTTTTAACCTGCCGGGCGGTGGCATCGACCCCGGCTGATTATGGGGACAGCCCTTGATCGATCATTCCT
>NZ_JBNCKS010000091.1:0-17624 GCF_049841635.1 Micromonospora sp. DT44
GGAATGATCGATCAAGGGCTGTCCCCATAATCAGCCGGGGTCGATGCCACCGCCCGGCAGGTTAAAAATCAAGCTAAAGCGCCCCGGTTGCTGCGACCGGAGACACATCACAGCAGGTCGGCGGTTTAGCCGACCGCGCACAGGTGAAGTCTGGAGGGGAAAGCCTGACGAGGGGGGCCTATGTCCGACGAGACCAGCAACCGAACGAGCCGTCGCGCCGAACGCCCGGACGACGTGACCGACCCGCTGCTCTGGCAGCTCGCGGTCGACGTGCTCGACGCCCACGAGGCCGACGACGAGGGGCGCTGCCGCAACCTCCAGTGCGCCGGCCAGTCCTGGCCGTGTGCGGCGCGTACGACCGCCGAGCAGTCGTTGCGACTGGCCCGCAGCACCCCCGACTCGGTCGAGACGGCCACCGACGGTGGCGGGGACGGCACCGGCTGGCCGGCCGCCGCGCCGGCGCAGCGCTGGGGCTGGAACGGCGACGGGATGGCCCGCCGCGAGGCGAGGTCGGCCGCCTCGGCGGCGTGACCCGTCCCGCGAGGACAGCGCCAGACGAACGAACGCTCGGCCGGTGACCCGGCCGAGCGTTCGTCTGTACGTACGTCAGAGAGCGAGCCGCTGCCCCGGGAAGATCAGGCCCGGGTCCGCGCCGATCAGCTGACGGTTGCGCTCGTACAGGGCCTGCCAGCCGCCGCTGCGGGGGTGCCGCTCGGCGATCTCCGACAGGGTGTCGCCCGGCGCGACCACGTACGTGTCGCCGCTGGCCGCCGGGGCGGTCCGCTCGTGACCACGGGTAGCCGGCTGGTCGCCGCGTGACGGCCGCTCCTTGCCGGAGGTGGACGTCGACGACTTGGAGGTCGACTTCGTCGGGGACTTCGCGGTCGACTTCGTCGTGGTACCGCCCGACGAGCCGCCCTTGCGGCCGCAGGTCGGCCACGCGCCGATGCCCTGCCCGTCGAGCACCTTCTCGGCGATCGCGATCTGCTGGCCACGGCTGGCCAGGTCGGCGCGGGCGGCGTACTTGGTGCCGCCGTAGCCGGCCCAGGTGCCCTGCGAGAACTGCAACCCGCCGTAGTAGCCGTTCCCGGTATTGATCTTCCAGTTGCCGCCGGACTCGCACTGGGCGATCGCGTCCCAGTTGACACCGGCCTGGGCCGGGGCCGCCGGGCCGAAGAGGGCGACGGCGCCGGTGACCGCGCCGACCGCCAGGGTGCCGACGGCGACGCGGCGGGTGGTGACCCGTCGATGACGGGGGGTGTACGCAGACGTCATGGATCGTTCCTCCACGCCGGCGAGGTGAGCTGTCGGGTTCGGGCCGAGGAGCCCGGCCGCGCGCTGGCGGCTTCACCCCGAGGTGACATGCACCGAGGAACGTTGGGTCCCCCGCTCCTGCCCGGGTTCTGTATCCGACGACCGGGGGCAGGATTTGGCGTTGCCGGTCGCGGCGTCCACGGTGGTGGACCCGACCGACGGTAGGCACGGTGGGTGACGGTCGCCCAACGCTTGTGAAGTTGTTCACCGGCTCACGCGGGGCGCTGCGGCCAGCGGTTGCGGACGGCCTGCACCTGTGCAGCGGCCATCATGGACCGTTTCCGATCAGGGCCTGCTGTCACGGTTCGCTTGGGCCGGGCTCGGGGCGACACCGATCACGGCGCCCAGGGCGACCGTGCCGAGCAGGGCGGACGCGAACCTTCGCAGAGCACTTCGCACGATGATGACCTCCGGTGTCGTCACGACCGGGACCGGCCGTGAGTAGAGTTGCCGACATCGCGTTGATCGATGTCCTTGTGCCAACGATGATCTGCGCGGAAGGTCGACGAATTCCTGCCGGAATCTCAATCCGGCTGTCGCGGGGGTGCCGGTGGGGTGACCGGCGGTACAGCGAGTGGCGGTTCATGGAGATTCGGGTCCTCGGGCCGGTCGAGGTCTGGACGGACGGCCGTCCGGTCGATGCCGGAGCGGCCCGCCAGCGCGCCGTTCTGGCTGCGCTGGCGGTCGACGTGGGGCGACCGGTGCACCTGGACGCTCTGGTGGACCGGGTCTGGGGCGACGCGTCGCCGCCCAGGGTCCGCCACAACCTGCACGTCTACCTCGCCCGGCTCCGCCGCGTGCTGGCCGACGCGGGCGCACCGGACGTGCTGGCGCGACGGTCGGGCGGATACCTGCTGGACCTGCCACCGGAGACAGTGGACGGCCCGCACTTCGACGCGCTGCGGCAGCGTGCCGACGGGCTGCCCGACGGGGACCCCGAACGGGTGGAACTGCTGCGCCGGGCGCTTGAGCTGTGGCGGGGCGAGCCGCTGGCCGGGCTGCCGGGCGAGTGGGCGGCCCGGGTCCGGCAGGACTGGCACCGCCGGCACACCGACACCGCCGTGCAATGGGCCCGTGGGGTGTTGCGACGGGGCGAGCCGGATGCGGTGATCGATCCGCTGACCCGGCTCGCCGACGAGCATCCGCTCGACGAACGGGTCGCCGCGGTGCTGCTGCAAGCGTTGGCCTCGGCTGGTCGCGGGGCGCAGGCACTGACGTACTACGCCCGGCTGCGGGACCGGCTCGCTGACGCGCTCGGTGTGGACCCGGGCATCGAGCTTCGCCAACTGCACCAGGCCATCCTGCGCGGCGAGGTCACCTCGCCGACCCCGGAGGTGTCCCCCGTACCCGCCGGCGCGGTCATCGTCGCCCCGTCGCGGCCGGACCGCCCGGTCCCCGCGCAGTTGCCGTCGGACGTCCGGGGCTTCGCCGGGCGGCGTTCGGAGCTGGCCCGTCTGGACGCGCTGCGGGCGTCCGCCGAGGAACGACCCGGGGCCGTCCCCATGGCAGTGCTCTCCGGAGCGGGAGGGGTCGGCAAGACGGCCCTCGCCGTGCACTGGGCGCACCGGGTCGCCGGGCACTTTCCGGACGGGCAGCTCTACGCCAACCTGGAGGGCTACGGCCACAGCGGCGTCGTCCGAAGCGCGGAACAGGTCGTCCGGGGCTTCCTGGCCGCGCTCAGGGTGCCGCCGCGCGAGGTGCCGGCGGACGAGCAGGCGCAGACCGCGTTGTACCGCAGCCTGCTCGCCGGTCGGCGGGTGCTGGTGCTGCTCGACAACGCCCGTGACGCCGCGCAGGTACGGCCGCTGCTGCCGGGCGCGGCGGGCTGCCTGGTGCTGGTGACCAGCCGGGATCGGCTCACCGGTCTGGTGGCCACCGAGGGCGCCGAGGCGGTCGTGCTGGACCTGCTCAGCGCCGACGACGCCCACGCCCTGCTGTACGCGCGGATCGGGGCGCGGGCGGAGGCGGAGCGGGCCGCGGTCGACGATCTGGTCCGACTCTGTGACCGGCTACCGCTGGCCCTGGTCGTGGTGGCAGCCCGGGCGGTGGTCCGGCCCCAACTGCCGCTGGCCGAGTTGGGCGCGCAGCTGCGGGCCGGCGGCCGGCTGGACGGGCTCGACACGGGCGACCACGACAGCAGCGTGCGGGCGGCGCTGTCCTGGTCGTACCGGCTGCTGTCGGTGCCGACCGCGAGGCTGTTCCGGCTGGTCGGGGGCAGCACCGACGTGACGGTGAGCACGGCGGCCGGCGTCAGTCTCCTCGGTGCCGGACGCCGGGCCGTCCAGACGGCGTTCGCCGAGCTGGCGGACGCGCACCTGATGCTGGAGCGTGCCCCGGACCGGTACTCCATGCACGACCTGTTGCGGGCGTTCGCGGCCGAGCTGTCCGCCGAACACGATCCGGCCGGCGACCGGGCCGAGGCGCGCGGCCGGCTCTTCGACCACTACCTGCACAGCGCGCACGCCGCGGCGGTGCTGCCGCATCCGCACTGGGATCCGATCATCCTCGCCCCGGCCGTCGCGGGCGTACGCCCGGAAAAGTTCGGCGACCACGACGAGGCGGTGGCGTGGTTCACGTGCGAGCGCGACGTGCTGATCGCGCTCGTGGAACGGTGCGCCGCGAGCGGCGCCGACCGGCACGCCTGGCAGCTGGCGTGGAGCCTGACCAGTTTCCTGGACCGCCAGGGCGGCTGGCACGACCAGTTGGCGGTGCAGCGTTCGGCGCTGGCGGCGGCGCGGCGTGGCGGCGCGGCGGTCGGGCAGGCGTACGCGCACCGCAGCCTGGCGCGGGCGCAGGCCCGGCTGGGCCGGCTCGAGGAGGCGCCCGGTCAGCTCCGGCGGGCGCTGGAGCTGTTCCGCGAGCTGGGTGACCCCGCCAACCAGGCGCACACCTACCTCGATCTCGCCGAGGTGGCCGACCGGGAGGGCCGGCGAGCCGAGGTGGTCCAACATGCCGAGGCGGCGTTGGCGCTGTACCGGGAGGCGGGCCATCGTTACGGGCAGGCGATGGCCCTGAACGCGGTCGGCTGGTACCGGGCCCAACTCGGCGAGCACGACGCCGCCGTTGAGTCGTGCCAGCAGGCGCTGGAGCTGCTGCGCGAGTTCGACGACCGGCAGGGCCAGGCGCCCACCTGGGACACCCTCGGCTACGCGCAGCACCGCGCCGGACGACCAGCGGAGGCGGTCATCGCCTACCGGCACGCGCTGGCGCTGTACCGGGAGTTCCGGGACCGGTACTACGAGGCGGACACGCTGACGCACCTCGCGGAGGCGTTGGTCGACGCCGGCGATGCGGCGGAAGCGGCGCGGAGTTGGCGGACGGCGCTGGGCATCCTGGACGAGCTCGGCCACCCGGACGCGGAGCGGATCCGTCAACGGCTCACGGCAGCCGACGGGTCGTGACGGCGGGAACCGCTGTTCGGCCGGCCCACCGCCGCACCGACGGAGACCACGAACAAGACCAGGGACAAGATCGGAAACCAATCTCCCGTACGCGAATAGACAGTGCCGAACCCCGCCGTCGGGACGGCCGTGACCAGCAGCTCCGCGTCACCGGCGCCAGCCTCGCCCAGGATCCTGCCGCCCGGGTCGGTGACGGTCAGCCGGCCGAGTGCGGCGGCGCGGACCACAGTGAGCCCGTTCTCCACGCCACGGACGAGGGCCATCCGGCCGTGCAGCCAGCCGTCGGACGTGAAATCCAGCCCGGGGACGAGGAGCACCGAGGCGCCCTGTGCCCGATAGCGCCGGACCAGACCGGGATAGTCAAGGTCCTTGCAGATCGCCACGCCGAACCGCCCGTCCACGATCACGTCGTCGTCACCAGGCGTCAGCCAGTCCTCCAGGCCCGGGATTACGTGCTGCTTCTCGTACGTCCTGATCGTGCCGCCCGGATCCAGCACCAGCGCCACGTTGCTCGCGGTCCCGGCTCGCCGCAGCACCGCGCCGACGACGACCCGGGCCTCGGTCTGCCCGAGCGCGTCGACGAGCAGGGGCAGGGTGGCGTCTGTCACGGCGAACACCTTCTCCGGCAGCACGACGATCCGCGCCCCGCGCGCGGCCAGGCCCGAGACCCGCGGAACGTACCGGGCGAGCAGGTCACGCCCGGACGGTTCGTCGATCGGGAGGCCGTCCTCGGGCTGTCGCAGCGCGACGAGGCCCACGGTCAGCGGCTCGGCCGGGGCCGGAGAGCGGCTCAGTGACCAGGTCGACCACACGCCGATGCTGAGCACGAGAACGAGCAGGCAAGCGAGGGCGGGGCGTGGGCTGTCGAGCCCGGGAGCGCGGGTGGGCCGCAGGCTTCGCAGCAGGGCAGCGAGGGCGATCGGGACGGCCAGCAGCAGGTAGGTGACGCCCCACACGCCGGTGAGCGCGGTCAGCTGGATGACCGGGCGGACATCCGCCTGCGTGTAGGCCAGGCTCCACCACGCACCGTGGGGGAACAGACGGGACGTGGCGTACTCGCCCAGCACCCACAGTGACGGCACGGTGAGAACGGCTGTCACGGTTCGCCCGCGCAACAGGAGTGTCCGGGCGAGCAGGACCGTGCCGGCCGCCAGGCCGAGGCCGAGCAGGAACAGGCCGCCGACCACGGGGATCGGTAGTCGCAGGGTGCCGAGGTAGTAACCGACAATGCCGAGTTGGCCGATCGACCAGGCGAGAATCGCCGCGCAGAGCGCCGTCCTCGGGCGTACCCGCATCGAGGCGAGGATCAGCGGGATCGGGGCGAGCCAGGTCAGCGCGGCAACCGGGTGCAGCCCGGAGCCACCGAGCCAGAGCAGTCCACTCAGGAGTGCGGCGATGATCGTCGTCATGCGTCGATCATGCGGCGGGAGCGGCCGTGGCGGATCGCCGTACGAACTGGAAGTGACCTGGTCCTGTGGAGGGAGGCGCGGCAGCGCCGGGCCGGACCATACTGCCGACGTGAAGCGGTACGTCAATCTCGCCGTCACCATGGCCGCCGTGGCCGCGACAGTGCTGCCCGCCCTGGCCGGCGGGCCACGGGACTGGTGGGTGCTGCCGCTCGCGGTCGCGTCCTCGGTCCCGGTGCTGTGGCGTGACCGCGCACTGCTCCAGGTCGCCGTCGTCGTGGGTCTCGCCACGACAGTCTCCGCCTCGCTCGGCGCACCTCCGCTGCTGCCGGTCGGCCCGATCGTCTGCCTCTATACGTTCGCGGCGCGGTCCGCCCTGCCGATCCGCCTGCTCGGCATCCTGCTCACCGCCGGGGGCCTGCTGTTCTCGCTGCTCTATCCACACCCGGACGTGGAGGTGCTGCGATACCTGCTGGTCGCCTACAGCCTCTCGTACGCCCTGGGCACCACCGTCCGTGCCCACCGTACCCAGGTCATGGCCCTCGCCGAACGCGATCGTCGCCTCGCCGGTGAACGTGCGGCGGCCGTGCTGCGCGAACGCACCCGCATCGCCCGCGACCTGCACGACATCCTCACCCACGCGGTCGGCGTCATGATCGTCCAAGCGGAGGCGGGACCACTCCTGGTCCGCCCCGACCCGGACCGCGCCGACGCCACGTTTGCCACGATCGCGGCCACCGGAAGGGACGCGGTCGTCCAGCTCCGCCGCGCGGTCGGCAGCCTGCACGAACTCGCCGACCAGCCACTCGACCAGCCGGGCCTGGCCCACCTGCCCGTCCTCGTCGAACGCGTCCGCGCCACCGGACTCGACGCCGTGCTCACCGTTTCGCCCCCGCCGGACGGATCCGTTCCCGGACCGCTGGCCGAGGTCACGTCCGGTCCGCCGGCCGGTGTTGCCCTCGGGTTACCGTTCGAGCCGCCCGCAGACGTCGGGATCGCTGCCTACCGGATCGTGCAGGAGTCCCTGACCAATGTGGTGCGGCACGCCGAGGCCCGATCGGTACGCATCCTGCTGACCTACAACGCGGACTCCCTGACCGTGTCGATCACCGATGACGGTCGCGGCAACCGGGCTTTCGGCCCGGGGGTACCCGGATACGGGATCGTCGGCATGCGCGAGCGCGCCCGGGCGTACGGCGGGACCCTGCACACCGGCCCGGCCCCGGACAGCCGAGGCTTCACCGTCACCGCCACCCTGCCTCTCTCGGCATCCGTGGCCGTCTGATGCTGCGCGTCGTGCTCGCCGACGATCAGGACCTGTTCCGGGCCGGGTTCGCCACGATCTTCGGAGCCGAGCCGGACATCGAGGTGGTCGCCGAGGCCCCCGACGGCGCCGCCGCCGTGCAGGCCGCCCTGGACCACCTTCCCGACGTCGTCCTGATGGACATGCGCATGCCGGTCCTCGACGGAGTCGCCGCGACCCGGCGCGTCTGCTCACTCACCCCGAGCCGGGTCCTCGCCCTGACCATGTTCGACACCGACGACTACCTCTACGCGGCCCTGCGTGCCGGTGCCAGCGGCTTCCTGCTCAAGGACGCCCCACGAGCAGACCTGGTCAACGCGGTCCGCGTGGTCGCCGCCGGCGACGCGCTGCTCGCCCCCGGGGTCACCGCCCGGGTGATCGGCGAACTACACCGGCGTGGCCACCCGGATCCGGCGCTCGCCGCCGCGGTGACCGCCCTGACCGCCCGCGAGACGGACGTACTGCGCCTGATCGCGGCCGGCCTGTCCAACGCCGAGATCGCCGCGCACCACCACCTGAGCGAGCACACGGTGAAGACTCACGTCGGCAACCTGCTCGCCAAACTGAACCTGCGCGACCGGGCCCAGGCAGTCATGATCGCCTACGAATCCGGCCTGGTGATCCCCGGCCGCTGACCGGTGGCGAGGTCACGGTCCGCCGACCTCGTCGATCATGGAGTCGTGGTGCCTGTCAGGCACCACGATGGGCGCTTTGTCACCCACCACAACTCCATGATCGACGAGGCGAGGCAGTTCGGGACAAGGCTTACAGGGTGCGCGCTAGCCGGTCGGCGAGCGTACGGGTGAACCGGGCCGGGTCGGTCAGCTCGCCGCCCTCGGCGAGGACCGCCAGGCCGTACAGCAGCTCGGCGGTCTCGGTCAGGGCCGGGCCTGAGTCGCCCTGCTCGTGGGCCTTGCGCAGCCCGGCCACCAGCGGGTGACCCGGATTGATCTCCAGGATCCGCTTGGTCGAGGGGACCTCGTGCCCCATCGCCCGGTACATCTTCTCCAGCGTCGGCGTGAGGTCGTGCGCGTCACCGACCACACAGGCCGGTGAGGTGGTCAGCCGCGAGGACAGGCGGACCTCCCGGACGCTGTCGGCCAGGGTCGTGCCCAGCCAGTCCACCAGCGCGGCGAACTCCTGCCGCTGCTGCTCACGCTCCGCCTCGGCCTGCTGCTTCTCCTCGTCGGTGTCCAGGTCGACCTGGCCCTTGGCGATCGAGCGCAGCGGCTTGCCGTCGTACTCGCCGACGCGCTCGACCCACACCTCGTCGACCGGGTCGGTGAGCAGCAGCACCTCGTGGCCCTTGGCCCGGAACGCCTCCAGGTGCGGGGAGTTCTCGATGGTGGTCCGGGAGTCGCCGGTGGCGTACCAGATGTCGGTCTGGCCGTCCTTCATCCGCGACACGTAGCCGGCCAGGTCGGTGGGCTCCGTCGCGTCCTGGGTGGACGCGACCGACAGGATCTCCAGCAGGGTGTCGCGGTTGTCGGTGTCGTCGATCAGCCCTTCCTTGACCACCGCGCCGAACTCGGTCCAGAAGGTGCGGTAGCGCTCGGCGTGGTTGGCCTTGAGGTCCTTGACGGTGGCGAGGACCTTCTTGACCAGGCGGCGGCGGACGATCTGGATCTGCCGGTCCTGTTGGAGGATCTCGCGGGAGATGTTCAGCGACAGGTCGTGGGCGTCGACGACACCCTTGACGAAGCGCAGGTAGGTGGGGACCAGCGCCTCGCAGTCGTCCATGATGAACACGCGCTTGACGTAGAGCTGCACGCCACGGCGGCCCTGCGGGGAGAACATGTCCAGCGGGGCGTGGCTGGGCAGGAACAGCAGCGCCTCGTACTCGAAGGTGCCCTCGCCCTTCATGTGCACGACCTCGAGCGGGTCGGCCCAGTCGTGGCTGACGTGCTTGTAGAACTCGTTGTACTCGGCGGCGTCGACCTCGTCGCGGGAACGCGCCCACAGCGCCTTCATCGAGTTGAGGGTCTGCACCCCGCTGGTGGGCGGCTCGCCCTCGGCGCCCGAGCGCTCGACGCTCATGCGGATCGGCCACGCGATGAAGTCGGAGTAGCGCTTGACGATCTCGCGGATCGTCCACTCGGCGGTGTAGTCGTGCAGGTTGTCCTCGGTGTCGGCCGGCTTGAGGTGCAGGGTCACCGAGGTGCCCGCCGGTGCCTCGTCGACGGACTCGATCGAGTAGGTGCCCTCGCCGGTGGACTCCCAGCGGGTGCCGCCGGTCTCGCCGGCCTTGCGGGTCAGCAGGGTGACCCGGTCGGCGACCATGAAAGCGGCATAGAAGCCGACGCCGAACTGCCCGATCAGTTCCTGCGAGGCGCGGGCGTCGGCGGATTCGCGTAGCTGGCGCAGCAGCTCGGCGGTGCCGGACTTGGCGATCGTGCCGATCAGCCGGACCACCTCGTCACGGGTCATCCCGATGCCGTTGTCCCGCACGGTCAGCGTGCGCGCGTCCCGGTCGACCTCGATGGCGACGTGCAGGTCGTCGGTGTCGGCGACGAGGTCCTTGTCGACGAGCGTCGCCAGCCGCAGCTTGTCCAGGGCGTCGGACGCGTTCGAGATGAGTTCCCGCAGGAAGACGTCCTTGTTCGAGTAGATCGAGTGGACGACCAGCTGGAGGAGCTGACGCGCCTCGGCCTGGAACTCCAACGTCTCGGCCTGGTTGCTCACACCGTCTCCCTTCTCGGCTCGTACGGAGGTTCGCGCAAAGGATACGAGCCGTCACCGGCGCAGGTGTGTGCGCCTCCGGGTCGTATTCCCGATTCCCGTGCGCCCGTCGCGTGACCTACCTGACTTTGCTTAGCAAAAGTCAGCCGGATAGCGTTCCTGTCGACAAGCGGCCTCGGCCCCGCCACGAACCCTGGAGCATTCCCATGAAGATCGCTGGAAGCACCGCCCTCGTCACCGGCGCCAACCGGGGCTTCGGCCGGCACCTGGCCGCCGAACTCGTCGCCCGCGGCGCGACGGTCTACGCCGGCGCCCGCAACCCCGACTCCGTCGACCTGCCCGGCGTGACGCCGGTCCGGCTGGACATCACCGACCCCGCCTCGGTGGCCGCCGCCGCCAAGCTGGCCGGCGACGTGAACCTGTTGATCAACAATGCCGGCATCGAGACGGGCACGGACCTCCTCGACGGGGACCTGGAGCTCGTCCGCCTGGAGCTGGAGACCCACTACCTCGGCAACCTGTCGATGATCCGCTCGTTCGCGCCGGTCATCGCCGGCAACGGCGGCGGAACCATCCTGAACGTGCTCTCCGCGCTGTCCTGGGTCAACTTCCCCGCCGTCGGGGCGTACGGTGCCGCGAAGTCGGCCGAGTGGGCGATGACCAACGCCCTGCGCGTGCAGCTCGCCGAGCGGGGCGTCCGCGTCGCCGGCCTGCACGTCGGCTACATGGACACCGACATGACGGCCGGAGTCACCGCCCCGAAGTCCGACCCGGCGGTGATCGCCCGGCTCGGCATCGACGGCATCGAGGCCGACTCGTACGAGATCGTCACCGACGACACCAGCCGGCAGGTGCAGGCCGGGCTCGCCGGCGGGGTCGCCGCGCTCTACCCGCAGCTCCCCTGACCGTTTCCCGGCCGAGGACGCGACGGGCCGCCGCCGGCATGCACCGGCGGCGGCCCGCCCCTGTCGGGTACGCGGTCAGCTCCCGCCGCGCACCCGGTCACACGCCGCGGTCAGCACCCACCGCAGGTGTAGAAGAGGATGTCCCAGTGGCTGCCTTCCTTCGTGTAGAGGTTGCCCGACGCGGCCCGGTACTGGTATCCGAACCCGGAGATGTAGCCGACATAGGTGTAGTTCGCGGAGATGTAGTTCTGGATACACGTCCTCAACGCGATGTCGAGCTTGTAGCCGTTCCAGTGGCTGTAGGTGCCCCCGGCGTGCCCGACCTCGGTCCCCGCGGTGATGGTGACCGCGCAGCCGCTGGCCCGCTTGAAGGTGATGATGCCGTCGATGGTGGCCTGCCGGACCCCGTCGAACGAGGTGCAGGTGGACACGTTGCGGTCGCTGCAGTTGCCGCTGGAGGTCCAGGAGATGCCGGCGGCTCGCAGCTGCGAGGTGGCGCTGGAATGGCTGATGGCGAAGGCCGGAGCGGCCAGGCCGAACGTGGCGCAGACCGTCGCCAGGGTGGCCACGAGCAGCGTGAGCACGCGGCGGCGCAGGGTGGATCGAGTGGGTGACATGGCACTCCCGTTCGCGCGAGGGGCGGAATTCTGCGAATCAGGGGCCGGCCTTGAAGGATTTCTACCAGAGATAGACGGGCATGACCAGATGTCGGGTGGGAGCGCGCGACGCACGCCCCCACCCGACGCGCCTCAGCTGGCCTGCAGCGTCACGTCGTCGATCACGAAGCTGGTCTGCAACGACGAGTCCTCGGTGCCGGTGAACTTGAGGGTCACCGTCTGCCCGGCGAACCCGGCCACGTTGAACGTGCGCTGGGTGTAGCCCGAGGCGGCGTTCAGGTTCGAGTACGTCGCCAGGGTGGTCGAGCCCACCTGCACGGTGAGCTTGTCGTACGCCGTGGAGGTGGTCGTCTCGGCCGTGTCGATGTGCAGCCAGAACGACAGCGTGTAGCTGGCGCAACCGGCCGGCACGGTCACCGACTGGGACAGGGTGTCGGTGTGGGTGCTGCCGTACCCGTCGAGCCACGCCTTGTAGGACCCGGTCCGGGCCGCCTGGCCGCTGGAATTGGTGATCACGCCGGAGGAGGCGGTCCACGGTGTGGTGCCGCTCTCGAAGCCCCCGTTGCCGACCACCTGCCCACCGGCACAGCCCCCGGTACCGGTCACCGTGAGGGTGAGGCTGGCGGTCCGGGTGACCGAGCCGGTGCCGGTGACCGTGACGGTGACGGTGCCGGTGGCGGCGCTGGATGACGCGGTCAGCGTCACCGTGGCCGAGCCGCCGGAGGTCACCGACGACGGGCTGAACGAGACGCTCACCCCGCTGGGCGCGCCGGACGCGCTGAGGCTGACGGTCTGCGCCGAGCCGGAGGTGGTCGCGGTGCTGACCGTGGCGCTGGTGCTGGCGCCCCGGGCCACACTGAGCGCGGTGGGGCTGACCGCGACCGAGAAGTCGTTGGTCGGAGTGCCGGTGCCCACGGCGAGCTGCCACAGCGCGTACGCGACGCCGTCGGCGGACCGGTTCAGCACGGTGGCGCTGACGTTGGCGGTGGTGTCACAGGAGCGGTGGTAGCAGGAGTCGTACGCCGCGTTGGCGGTGCCGCCCCACTTGGCCGCCTGGCTGCTGGTCTTGCGGGCGCTCGCGCCCGCCGCGTACCCGGAGGTGGGGATGCCGGCCTGCTGGAAGTAGTAGTCGTCGGACCGGCCCTGACCCTCGACGTTCTCCTCCGGTTGCAGCCCCAGCGAGTCCCAGTACGCCTTCAGCGGCGCCGCCGTGGTGGAGCTGACCCGGTTGATGAAGTAGCCGCCGTTGGTGGAGCCGACCATGTCGAAGTTGTAGTAGCCCTTGATGTAGCCACGCTGGGTGGAGTTGAGCGAGTTAACGTAGAAGCGGGAGCCGTTGAGCCCCTGCTCCTCGTCGGTCCACCAGGCGAACCGGACCTTCTTCGTCACGGTCGGGTTCTGCGCGGCGAGGACCAGGGCGTTCTCCAGCAGGGTGGCCGAGCCGGAGCCGTTGTCGTTGATTCCCGGGCCGGCCGAGACGCCGTCCAGGTGAGCGCCGAACATGACCACCTGGTCGGCCGGGCCGCCGGGCCACTCGGCGATGAGGTTGTTCGACGGGTACGTGCAGCTGGAGCAGTACTGCTCGCTGACGGTGTAGCCGGCCGCCTGAAGCTTCGTCTTGACGTAGCTGAGCGAGGCGGTGTAGCCGGCGGACCCGGCCCGCCGGTTGCCGCCGTTGCTGCTGGCGATGGAGTTGAACTGGGTCAGGTGCGCCTGGACGTTGCTGACGGAGATGTCCGGCGCCGCCAGGACGGCGGCGGACGCGGCGGTCGGCCGGGTCGCTGTCGTCGCGGCGGAGGGTGACGCGGTCGCCGGCTGGGCGGCCAGCGTCACCGTCATCCCGGCGAACACGGCGAGCGCGATTCCCGCGCTCAGCGTTCTGCCTCTCATGGGGGCTCCTCGGGGGTTGGAGAGATAACCGAGACACTTGCAGGGATCTATGTAGGCGGCATCGGTCGTTCGTCCCGAACCCCCACCGGTTTGACGATGGGTACCGGCGTCGGCACAGGTGAGTAGAGGTGCCAGGATGTGAGTAGAGGTGCCAGGATGGGTAGGTAACACAGCAGGGGTCATCGGGCCCGGAACGGGGGCTAGCGATGAGGCCGGGTCGAGCGTGACACGACCCCGCACCGACCTGTTCGACGACGGGGGCGCCACCGGACGGCTGATGGCGGAGCTGGACTGGGCCGGCACACCGCTCGGCGCGGTGTCCAACTGGCCGCAGAGCCTGCGCGCCGCCGTACGGGTCGTGCTCTCCTCCCGCTACCCGATGCTGCTGCTCTGGGGCGAGCACTTCTCCCAGCTCTACAACGACGCCTACTCCGCGCTGATCGGCGACAAGCACCCCGCCGCGCTGGGCGGCGACGTGCGGGCGACCTTGGCCGAGGGCTGGGACGTCCTCGCCCCCCTCATCGAGCAGGCCATGGCGACCGGGGTGGCCAGTTGGGTGCCCGCCCTGCAACTCCTGCTGGAGCGCGCCGGCTACCGCGAGGAGGCGTACTTCAGCGTCTCGCACGCCCCGGCCCGGGACGACGACGGCCGCACCGTGGGCGTGCTGACGGTGTGCAGCGAGGTCACCGAGCAGGTCGTCGGCGAACGGCGACTGCGGCTGCTGCGCGACCTGTCCCTGCGCGGCGACGGCCGCACGGTCGACGTGGACGCGACCTGCGCGCGGCTGATCGACGCGATCGACGGTCACCCGCTGGACGTGCCGTTCGCCGCGATCTACCTGCGCGACGGGGGAACCCTGCGGCGGATCGCCAGCGCCGGCGGCGACCCGGGCCACGCGACCGTCACCGCAGCTCTGCCGACCGTCGTCGACCTGGCCGACCCGGGCCCGGCGGCCCGCGCCTGGGCGCTACCGGACGCCGCGTCGGGGCGGCCCACCGAGGTGACCGGCGTCGCCGAGCGGCTGCCGCTTCCCGCCGGCCCGTGGGGCGATCCGGCCCGCGCCGCGCTGGCGCTGCCGCTGCCGTCGGGTGCTGCCGAGGACCAGCCGGTCGGCGTCCTGCTGGTCGGCGTCAGCCCCAACCGCTCGCTGGACGAGGCGTACCGCTCCTTCTACCAACTGCTGACGCAGCAGGTGTCAACGGCGGTGCGCAACGCCCGGGAGTACGAGCAGGAGCGGCTACGCGCCGAGACGCTGGCCGAGCTGGACCGGGTGAAAACCACCTTCTTCACCAACGTCAGCCACGAGTTCCGTACCCCGTTGACCCTCATGCTCGGACCGTTGGCCGACGCCCTCGCCGACACCGCCGCGCCCCTGACGCCACCGCAGCGCGAGCGGGTCGAGACCGCCTGGCGCAGCGCAACCCGCCTGTTGACGCTGGTCAACAGCCTGCTCACCTTCTCCAGCCTGGAGGCCGGCCGGGCTCGCAGCGACGCTCACGAGGTCGACCTGCCGGCCCTCACCGCCGAGCTGGCCAGCGTCTTCCGCGCCGCCGTCGAGCGGGCCGGGCTGACCCTGGACGTCGACTGCCCACCGCTGCCCCACCCGGTCACCGTCGATCCGGTCAACTGGGAACGCATCGTCAGCAACCTGCTGTCCAACGCCCTGAAGTACACGTTCATCGGTGGCATCCGCGTCGTCGTGGACGCCGACCACGACGAGGTACGCCTGACCGTCGCCGACACCGGCATCGGGATCGCCGAGGCGGACCTGCCGAAGCTCTTCGAACGCTTCCACCGGGTGCAGGGCGCGCGGTCGCGCAGCCACGAGGGCACCGGGATCGGCCTGGCCCTGGTCAACGAGCTGGCCCGGCTGGAGGGCGGCGAGGTGCGGGTGACCAGCCAGGTGGGCGCCGGCACCACCTTCACCGTGGCCCTGCCCTGGTCGGCGACGCGACGCGCGGCGGCGACCGGTCCGTCCCCCGAAGCGCGGGGGGACGCGGCACGCGCCGCCGTCCAGGAGGCGACAGGCTGGCTGACCGACCCGGCCGGAGACGTCGCCGAGCCCGCCCCGGCGCCCGGTCCGGCCGCCGACGAGCTGGCCGGTGCACGGATCCTGCTCGCCGACGACAACAGCGACATGCGCGCGTACCTGAGTCGGCTGCTCGCCGCGCAGGGCTGGCGGGTGCGGTCGGTCACCGACGGCCGCCAAGCCCTCGACGCGATCCACCGGGAGCCACCGGACCTGGTGCTCACCGACGTGATGATGCCCGTGCTGGACGGCTTCGACCTGGTCCGCCGGTTGCGCGCGGACCCCGCGACCCGGTCGCTGCCGGTGCTCGTGCTCTCCGCGCGAGCGGGCGAGGAGGCCAGCGTGGCGGGTCTAAGCCTGGGCGCCGACGACTACCTGGTGAAGCCCTTCGCCGCCGCCGAGCTGATCGCCCGGATCCGGACCGCCATCCGCCGCGCGCGCACCGAGGTCTCCGGCGACGACGCCCCCGCGCCGAGCGTCGACGGCGACCCGACGTCGAGCACTTCCGCCCGCCACGCGCCGGTCGAGGTCCAGCCCGAGCCGAGCGCGCCCGTCGCTGATCGCGTTGTCGATTCCGCGCCGGGCGACCCGGTCAGCACGTCGACGGGCGACCCGGACAGCACGTCGACGGCCGGCCGCCTGGACGACGACGGGCTCGGCGACCGGCTGGACACGCACTGGACGTACCCGTCGGCGCCCACCTCGGCGGCCGCCATGCGACAGGACGTCCGGCGGGCGTTGGACGACCTGGACGTCGACGGCGACGTGGCGGAGGATCTGCTGCTCGCCGCCTCCGAGGCGATGAACAACGCCGTCGAGCACGCGCAACGACCCAGCCGCCCCGAGGTGCGGGTCCGGCTCCAGGTGGGCGACACGCTGGTCCGGATCTCGGTACGCGACTTCGGCACCTGGCGGGACCGTCGACCGGCCATGGACCGGGGCCGGGGCGCGCTACTGATGAACGCCTACGGCGACGTACGGCTCGTCTCCACCGGCGAGGGCACCACCGTGACCATCGAACGCCGACTGAGCTGATCGGGCACCAGCGATGAGCCCTCTGGCACTTGGACCGGGTTCCGGGACCCACCGGGTGCGTGGAACGGCGATCCGGGCCACGATCAGGTCCGATGACTTGGAAGGCCTCGAATCTCATGGGACGGCGTGTTGAGCCTCTCGGCCGCCGGCTAGGAGCCCTCGCCTACCTCGCCGTCACGCAGCGACCCATGACGTCGTTGTACGACGGCGGGGAATCGGGCGGATCCCGCTGCTGTGGCACGTCAGTTAGTGGGGCCAACGTTGCCCGGACCCCGCCGTTGTACGTCGGCAAGCGCCAATGAGAATGTCAGTATGGCGACTCGATGGGACGAGACGTGGCACCGGCTGCTCATGTGGACGTCAGGCCAAGGGGCATCCGAGCGCCTAGCGGCACAGGTCGTGCTCAGCGAAGGGTATGGGCGTTTCGATCCAAGTCATCCTTTAGGCGGGCCCGACGACAAGAAGGATGCCGTCATGCGTCGCGACGGAATGACCTGGATCATGGCCGCCTATTTCCCTCGCGGCCAGCAGGCGTACAAGACAATCAAGAGAAAATTCGAATTGGACGCGGCCGGAATTGTAGCCAATGGCGTTGATGGCATCGCCTTCGTATGCAACCAGGAACTCTCGCCAGCACAACGAGCCGATTTGCTGGCCACCGCAGGCGGCGAGTGCGACATCTATCACTTGGAACGGATTGTTGCCATCTTAGATCGACCTGAAATGCGGGCGATCCGCGCACAATTCTTAGGATTCGATTCGAACGATAACGGCCAGGCCGAACTGGCCTTACGACGGCAGCTCATTCGTGAGCGCATTGATCTGTTCGCAGGAGCGATCGAGTGGCTAGCAGTTAAGCCGAAGTGGCGACGCAACAAGGACAGCAAATTCTTTATTCTTGAAGTCCATGGCATAGAGGGCATCTATGCTCAATTTATGCGCGAAGTGGACGGGGTGCACGTCGAGCTAGTGACGTGATCTCAACAAGAATCCGGTAGGTATCGGTATTCGAAATGGGTGAGGTGGAGAGCGGCGCGGACGATGT
>NZ_JBNCKS010000092.1:0-16847 GCF_049841635.1 Micromonospora sp. DT44
CACCGCGACTACTCCACGCAGCCTGTCAATCCCCCCTGAACAGCCCAAACAGGATGAGACAAGCTCCAGGATCGAGCACGATCTTGGCGCGGCGCGGCGCGGCGCGGCGCAGTGCGGTGCGGTTAGCGGTTGGCGCTCGGCGCAGGGGGTCGGGCCAGTCGGGCGCGGACGGCGAGGGCCACCGGTAGCAGGGCGGGTCCGACGAAGCCGACCACGGCCGCCGTCGCGGCGAGCGCCATCCAGGTCGCGGGGAACGCGGCCGGCGCGCGGTCCGCCGCCCCGGCCAGCGGTAGCAGGGCCAGCAGACCCACGGGGGTGAGCAGGATCAACAGGGCCCAGCCGCCCCGGTGGTCGCCGCGTACGGCCAGTCCCACCGCGAGCAGCATGGCCACCGCGAGCACCGCCACGGCGGTGTCCTGCAACATCAGAATCGCTCTCACCGCGCGATAGGTCCAGGCGAAACTTCCCGGCGTCAGGCTTGCGGCTGCCGCCAGGCCGGCGACGGCGGCGAGCAATGGCGCCACCCGCAGCGACACTGGCCGCGAGCGGGACGCGCCGAGCGCGACCACACCCAAGCCGACCTGGGGGAGCAGCACGAACAACGGCGGACGGGGCAGGCCGGTGAGCGCGGCGGCGGGGACGAGTGCGACCGTGAGGAGCACCGCGAGGGCGACCGCGCGTCGGTGCCATCGGCTGGGTGCCAGCGCCTGCACACCCGGGGCGAGCAGCCAACCGAGCCACGCCACGATGCCGAGCGAGACGAACGGCCCGGCGGACGGCTCACCGTAGCCGGGCAGCGGCGGGCGCAGTTCGAGCACGGTCCACATGCCGGCGAGCACGGTGGCGGTAAGCAGGGCCAGGACGGCCGCGAGGCGTACGCCGGGCACCAGGTGGGTGACGCCGGTGGCGCGTACCCGCTGGCGGAGCCCGCCGCGCAGGAGGTCTACGGCGTCCGCCGGCGCGGGCCAGCGGCGGCCCGGCTCGGCCAGGTCCAGGTACGTGCCGACGATCTCGGCGCCCCGGGCCCTCCGGTAGTCGGCGGGGTACGCGGCGAGGAGCCGGAGGTAGCGGCGCTCAAGCTCGGTCATGCGAGCCCTCCGGCGAGGCGTGGGGTGGTCGGTCGGGCGGCACGGGCTCGTGCGGCGAGCCGGGCGGTGGCGGCCTCGACGTTGCGCCGGAGCCGTTCGGTCTCGGCGCTCAGGGTGGCGTCGCCGTCGGGGGAGAGGCGGTAGTAGCGGCGTAGTCGGCCGTCCACCACCTCCTCCCGGTCGACCTCGACGAGGCCGGCGTCGACCAGCCGGTCCAGCGCGCCGTAGAGCGTTCCGGGGCGCAACGACACGCGGTTGTCGGAGAGGGCGGCGACCTCGCCGATCAGTCCGTAGCCGTGCATCGGCTCGACGGCGAGCGCGGTCAAGATCAGGAAAGTGGGTTCGCGCAGGGGTGTGTCCACCGCGACAATATATCGGACGCGAAGGTATGCCGGGGGGCGTTACAAAGCGGGCCGGGCCGGCTCCGTGATTGCGGAGCCGGCCCGGCCGGTAGAGCGCTGTGACTGCTCAGCAGTCGTAGTACATGGCGAACTCGTGCGGGGTCGGGCGCAGACGCACCGGGTCGACCTCGTTGGCGCGCTTCCAGTCGACCCAGGTGGAGATCAGGTCGGGGGTGAAGACGCCACCCTCAAGCAGGTAGTCGTGGTCGGCCTCGAGCGAGTCGAGCACGGCCGGCAGCGAGCCCGGAACCTGCTTGACGTCGCCCCACTCCTCCGGCGGGAGGTCGTAGAGGTCCTTGTCGATCGGCGTCGGCGGCTCGATCTTGCTCTTGATGCCGTCCAGGCCGGCCATCATCATGGCCGAGAAGGCCAGGTAGACGTTTGCCGACGGGTCCGGCACGCGGAACTCGACGCGCTTGGCCTTCGGGTTCGAGCCGGTGACCGGGATGCGGGTGCAGGCGGAGCGGTTGCGCTGCGAGTAGACCAGGTTGACCGGGGCCTCGTAGCCCGGCACCAGGCGACGGTACGAGTTGACCGTCGGGTTGGTGAACGCCAGCAGCGACGGGGCGTGGTGCAGCAGACCGCCGATGTACCAGCGAGCCATGTCGGACAGGCCGGCGTAGCCGGTCTCGTCGTAGAACAGCGGCTCACCGTTGAGCCAGAGACTCTGGTGGGTGTGCATGCCGGAGCCGTTGTCACCGAAGAGCGGCTTGGGCATGAACGTGGCCGTCTTGCCGTTGGCCCAGGCCTCGTTCTTCACGATGTACTTGAAGAGCTGGAGCTGGTCGCCGGCGTGCAGCAGCGTCGAGAACTTGTAGTTGATCTCGGACTGGCCGGCGGTGCCCACCTCGTGGTGCGAGCGCTCCACGGTGAAGCCGGTGTCGACCAGGCGGCGCACGATCGAGTCACGCAGGTCGGCGTAGTGGTCGACCGGCGGCACCGGGAAGTAGCCGCCCTTGTAGGCGGTCTTGTAGCCGAGGTTGCCGCCCGCCTCGTCGCGGCCGGTGTTCCAGGCGCCCTCGATCGAGTCGATGTAGTAGAACGACTGGTGCGCCGAGGTCTCGTGGCGGATCGAGTCGAAGATGTAGAACTCCGCCTCGGCGCCGAAGTAGGCCGTGTCGGCGATGCCGCTGGCCGCCAGGTACGCCTCGGCCTTCTTCGCGACGTTGCGCGGGTCGCGGCTGTAGGCCTCGCGGGTGAACGGGTCGTGGATGAAGAAGTTCAGCGCGAGCGTCTTCTGCGCGCGGAACGGGTCGATGAACGCGGTGGCGACATCCGGGAGCAGGAGCATGTCCGACTCGTGGATCGCCTGGAAACCGCGGATCGACGAACCGTCGAACGCGAGGCCGTCGGTGAAGAGGTCGTCGTTGACGGACTCGACCGGCAGGTTGAAGTGCTGCATCACACCGGGCAGGTCACAGAAACGAACGTCGACGAACTTCACGTCCTCGTTCTTGAGGTATCGCAGCAGTTCCTCGGGATTGGCGAACACACATCCTCCTGGCACGTCCACGGGTGGCTAGCGTCCTGGGGACGCTATGGCCGGGGGGTTGCCCGGCCATGTCTTCAGTGTTTCTGCCGTGTTACGTCCCTCGCGGAGCGTCAGGGACACTCCTGTCCACGCACTCAGCCTGCGCGAACGTCGTACCGGCTGTGCCAGTGTAATGACACTTAAGGCCATTGGCCCGAATCGGCACGCAGTGGTAACCGCTCCTCGGCGGCACCTCGACGGCTCCTCGGTGGCCTCGATTCGGACGCGGATACCCTTGATCGCTGTGACCAATCCGCACGTCCCGGCAGCGCCGGCCACCGACCCGACCTTCACCCCGCCGAGCCTCGGCCGGCGCTTCGGCGCGCTGATCGTGGACTGGGTGCTCTCCCTACTGGTGGCCAACATCTTCGCCGACCCGGTACGCGACGGTTGGGCGCCGGTGCTCGTGCTGATCCTGGAGTACGGCCTCTTCCTCGGCCTGTTCGCCCAGACGCCGGGCATGTACATCACCAAGGTCCGCTGCGTGAACTGGCACGACGGGGGTCGGATCGGCGTGCTCCGCGCGCTGGCCCGGGGCGTGCTGCTGGCGCTCGTCGTCCCCGCGCTGATCATGGACCAGCACCGCCGGGGCGTACACGACCGGCTCGTCGACTCGGTGATCGTCGACGCCCCGCGCGGCTGACGGCCAGGCCACGCCTACGACTCCCGCGACCCGACCCGCCCTCACCCGCGCCGCCCACCCCGACGGGCAAGATCTGCCCACCCCGACGGGCAAGATCCGCGCAGTTTCACCGATGTTGCTGTCTCCCGCGCGCCGGAAGCAGCAACATCCCTGAAGTTGCGCGGATCTTGGGCGTGGGGCGTGGGGCGCGCGGCGCAGGTGAAAAAGAGCCGGACCCGTGGGGGGCCGGCTCTCTTCGTGTACGAGGTCAGCGTCGCGGCTGGCGGGCGCCGCCCGGCGGGCGCATGTTCTTCGGGATCGCGCCCTTGGGCATCTGCGGACGGGCGGTGAGCGCCTTGAGGCGCCTGTCCAGCGCGTTGACGTCCTTGCCGCTGAGCGCCCGGGGCAGCCGCAGCAGGGTGTTGCGCAGCTTGCGGATCGGCAGCTCGCCCTCCTGCTGGCCGATCACGTAGTCGTGCAGCGGGGCGGAGCCGATGACCTTGGCCAGTCGACGCTTCTCCTGCCCGAGCAGGCCGCGTACGCGCTGGGGGTTGCCCTCGGCCAGCAGGATCACGCCCGGCCGGCCGATCACCAGGTGGACCATGTCCATCTGCGTGGTGGAGCTGACGGCCGGCGTGACCCGCCAGTCGCCGCGCATGTTGTCCATGATCTGCGCCGCCGCGCCGGGCTGCCCCTCGGCGGCGTTCATCATCGCCTTGTTGGACCGCAGGTTCAGCACGATCAGCACCGCGAGCAGGGCGAACAGGATGCCCAGTGGCAGCCAGATCCAGCCCCAGAGGATCACCGCGACCACGGTGAGCGCGAGCGGGATGAGCACCGCTGCGGCGACCAGCGGCGCGAACCACCGGTCCTGCTTGGCGGTGAACTGGAACACCATCCCGATCTGCTTCAGCCGCTGGCCGAACGAGACCTTCTCCTGGGGCTTTGCCATGCCGCAGAGTCTAGTGGTCCCCGTCGCCCGGGTTGATCCGCGTCCGGGTGCCGCCCGGCTGAGTACCTTACGTCCCCTCAGCGGCCCGGATCGGGCGGGTAAGGAGGGTGCGGCTGGGAGAGATGAGGCGGTGTGCCCATGCCGGGTTGGGGCCTTCACGCGAAGAGTTGTCGGCAGAAGACGACGACGCGACGAAGGAGCCTGACATGTTCGGCAACGACGTGGACTTCCTGCTCTCCCTGCACCGTACCCAGGCCGCCGAGCTGCGGGCCGAGGCCGCCGCGGAGCGACTGGCCCGCTCGGTGACGCGCCGGGCCGGCCGTACCTGGACGGGCCGCCGCCAGCCGGTGCGCCGCACGGGCGACGACCGCCGGTGACCGCCGAGGCCCCGCCCGCCGCCGCCCCACGTGGTGCCGCGACCCCGCCTATCGGCGGGGTCGCGGTGTCGTCCGGTCATGGCATGCTCGGTCCCGTGACCGTCCGTGCCGCCAGTTCCGTCCTAGTCGGCCGCCAGCGCGAGACCGCGGCGCTGCACGACGCGCTGGGTCGGGCCGGGAAGGGCGAGCCGGCCACCGTGCTGGTCGGTGGTGAGGCGGGGGTGGGCAAGACCCGGCTGTTGGAGGACTTCGCGGCCGGGGCCACCGCCTCCGGCACCCGGGTGCTGGTCGGCCAGTGCCTGGAGCTGGGTGAGGCGGGGTTGCCGTTCGCCCCGTTCGCCGCGGCGCTGCGCGCGGTGCTGCGGGCCGACGGTCCGGAGGTGTTCGCCGGCTTCGAGGCGGAGTTCGCCCGTCTGCTGCCGGAGCTGGGCCGGATGCCGGCGGCGTCGACCGTGTCGCGAGCGGGACCGCTGATCGACGCCCCGCGTGGATACCTTTTCGACCTGGTCGCCGAGCTGTTCCAGCGGCTCGCCGACGTTCGGCCGCTGCTGCTGGTGATCGAGGACCTGCACTGGGCGGACCGGTCCACCCGTGATCTGATCGATTTCCTGGTCCGGGCCGCGCGGCCGGGCCGGCTGCTGCTGGTCTGCACGTACCGCACCGACGAGTTGCAGCGGGGTCATCCGCTGCGCCCGTTCCTCGCCGAGCTGGACCGGGCCCGCGGTGTCGAACGGGTCGAGCTGGGCCGGCTGGACCGCGACGGCACCGCAGCGATCCTCGCCGACCTGCTCGGCGGCGAGCCGGCGCCGCGTGCCGTCGACGACGTCCACAAGCGTACGCAGGGCAACCCGTTCTTCATCGAGGAGCTGGCGGTGGCCGGCGACCCGATCGGCTGCGCGGCGATCCCCGAGACGCTGCGTGACCTGCTGCTGGCCCGTGTGGACCGGCTGCCCGAGCCGACCCAGCGGGTCCTGCGGATCGCCGCGGCCGGCGGCACGCGCTTCGCCCACGATCTGCTCGCCGAGGTCGCCGGCCTGCCCGAGGCCGAGTTGGAGGACGCGCTGCGCGCCGCCGTCGCCGCCCAACTGGTGGTGGTCGACCGGGACGGCGACTACGAGTTCCGGCACGCCCTGGTCCGCGAGGCCGTGCACGACGAGTTGCTGCCCGGCGAGCACGCCCGGCTGCACGCGCGGTTCGCCGCCGCGATCGAGGCCCAGCCGCACCTGGTCGTCGCCGGCCGCGCCCCGGCCGAGATCGCCCACCACTGGTACGCGGCGCACGACCATCCCCGTGCCCTCGTTGCCGCACGGGTCGCGGCCTGCGCCGCTGCCGACCGGTACGCCTACGCCGAGCAACGTCGCCTGCTGGAGCGGGTGTTGGAGCTGTGGGAGCTGGTGCCGGACGCGGCCGACCTGCTCGGCATGGACCATCTGGCGCTGCTGGAGGGGACGCTGGACGCGGCGGTGACGGCCGGTGACTTCAGCCGGGCCATCACGTTGACCCGCGCGGGACTGGCCGAGGTGGACTCCGACGCCGCCCCGCTGCGCGCCGCCCGACTGCTGGACCAGCGGGGTCGGCTGATGGCCCTGCTGGGCAAGAGCGACGGCAGGCGGGAGCTGGACGAGGCGTACCGCCTGGCGGCCGGCGGTCCACCCGGCGTCGAGCGGGTCCGGCTGCTCGCCGACATCGCCACCCACCTGGTCAAGATCGACGCTGCGCAGGCCGCCCGGGTGGCCGCCGAGGCTGCCACCGACGCCGAGGCGCTGGGCGCGGAACCGGCCCTGCTGGCGACCCGGATCGCGCTGCTCTGTCAGGGTGAACGGGACGGCGAACGTGGACTCGCGGAGCTGGACCGCGCCGAGGCGGCGGCCCGGGAGTCCGGTGACGTGCCCGCCCTGGTGCTCGCGAAGGTGTTCCAGTCGGACATGCTCTGCGAGGCGGGCCGCTACGCCGAGTCCGCCGAGGCCGCCGAGGCCGGCATGGCCGAGGCGCGGCGGGTGGGGATCAGCCGCTCGACCGGGGCGTACCTGCTGTCCAACCGGGCCGAGGCGCTGATCGCCTTGGGCCGCTGGGACGAGGCGGAGACGGTGTGCGCCGAGGCCGCCCGGATCGACCTGTCCGGCGTGACCGGCCTGCACTGGCTTCAGGTGTGCGCCGGTCTGCGGCTGGCCCGGGCGCACCCGGGCGCCGACGAACTGGTCGAGCGCGCGTTGGCCTTCCTCGGCCGGCCCTACCTGTGGCCGAACCACCGACTGCCCCTGCACGAGTTGGGGATCGAGGCGGCGCTGGCCGCCGACGACGGGTCCGAGGCGGTACGCGCGGCTCGCGTCGCGGTGGCCGACGAGAGCCTGCCGCAGCTACCCCGCGAGGGCTGGCCGGTGCTGAGCGCTGCGGCGCGTACCGCCGCCCGGACGGGTGACGTCGAGCTGGCCGCCGCCGTGGCCGCGCTCGCGGCCGGCCTGCCCGCGCGGCACCCGGCCGCGCGGGCGCACTCCGCCCAGGTCGACGCCCTGCTGGCGGCCGACGACGAGGCGTTGCCGACGTGGCGGACGGCGGTGCGGGCGTGGCGGGCCGACGGGCAGCCGTACCCGCTGGGCCGGGCGTTGCTGGCGCTGGCCGAGGCCGCCGCGGTGGCCGGCGAGCGGGACGAGGTGTCGGCGGCGATCACCGAGGCGGCCGAGATCGCCCGGCGGCTCGGCGCGACGCCGCTGGCCGGGGCCGCCGCCACCCTGGCGCGGCGGGTCGGTCTGCGCGGGGCGGGCGCCGGCGGGGCCGGCCCGGATGTGCTGACGTCCCGGGAACGGGAGGTGCTGCGGCTGGTCGCCGAGGGGCACAGCAACAGCCGCATCGCCGAGCGCCTGTTCATCTCACCGAAGACGGCGAGCGTGCACGTCTCCCGCATCATCGCCAAGCTGGACGTCACCAACCGGGGGGAGGCCGCCGCGCTGGCCCACCGTCTCGGCCTGCTGGCCGAGCCCGCCGCCCGGGGTTGACGTCGCCGTCAGCCGCGCGGCAGGTAGATCCGCCAGCCGTCGACGGTGACCAGGTCGAGGGCGTCCGGGCCCGCGCCGAGTCGCGCGTCGAGCCGGGCCGCCAGTGGCGACCCGGTCGGCGCCACCCAGGCGGGCGCCGCCGCACGCTCCACCTCGCGGCGGTACGCGGGGTAGCGGTCGAAACCGGGACGCAGATCGTCGTCGACGACCGCGCAGACCACCCGCTCCGCGCTGGCGAAGGTGAGACGGTTACAGGTCCAGTAGCCGGCGCGCACGTGTCGTACTCCGAGGTGGCGCAGCGTGGTCACCAGCTCGGCGTGCCGGGCCTCGGCGGCCCGGGTCGCCGGGGCCGTCCGCGCCGCCTGCGCGGTGGCCCAGGCGGTGGTGAGCAGCGTGGCGGCCAGGACGGCGAGCGCGACCGGCCGGGCCGCCGTCGACCCCGACCGGGCCAGCGTCCAGACCGGCCAGAGCAGCGCCGGCACGGCGATGAGCAGGGTGGACAGGTATCGGGCGCTCTCCGCCGGGGTCAGGCCGGAGGAACTACTCACGGTGTACGCGACGAGCGTCGCCGCCGCGGCCAGCACCAGAGCCAGCCGCACCGCCCCCGCGACGCGGGATGACACCCGGCCCGCGTCGGCCGGAGCCGGTGGGCGGCGCAGGGTGCGCCAGGCCGTGCCGGCCGCGACGACGAGTAACACCGGCAGCGCGTACGCCCACCACAGTTGCCAGGTGGCACAGGCGCCCGGGTCGCAGAAGCCCATGCCCAGCGGCGGTCCGACCAGCAACCCGCCGTGCAGCCGGGCGGCCCACCCGGCGGTGGCGTCGGCGCCACCCGCGGCGAGCACCGCGTGCACCGGGTTCCGGCCGGTCAGCAGGCTGTCCGTGAGCAGCGGGGCGGCCCCCAGCAGGACGGCCACCCCGACCAGCGCGCCGGCCCGACCGCGCAGCTCGCGGTGGCAGAACCCGACCAGCACCGCTCCGGTCGCCACGACGTACGGCAGCACCAGCGGATCGACCCAGAGCATCAGGCCGGCCAGGAATCCCCAGGTCGCCCAGCGCGTCAGCCGCCACCCGGGTCGGCCGGCGGCCAGGTCCACGGCGAGCAGGGCGAGCGCCACTCCAACGGCGTTCATCTCGGGATAGCCGCCGCCGGCGATCAACTGGTTCTTGACGATCCGGTCGGCCCCGAGGGCGAGCAGGACGACCACCAGCAGGCCGAACCAGCGGTCCCCGGTCAACCGCAGCGTCAGCCGCCAGGCCAGCAGCAGGAACAGCGCGTACAGCGCCAGCGTGGGCAGTCGCAGGGCGAACAGCGACGGACCGGCGAGAGCGAACACCGGCGCGGCCAGGTACGCCTCCAGCGTGCCCATGTACTGCTGGCCGTAGAACCAGACCGGGAAGCCCTCACCCCGGGCGATGTGCAGCGCGGCCAACCCCATGGTGGCCTCGTCGCTGTTCGTCGGCGGAGTGGCGTGGCCCAGCAGCCAGAGCCGGTAGCCGACCCCGGCGAGCAGGGCCAGCACGGTGAGCCAACCGAGGAGTCCGAGGCGGGCGTCGAGCCGCGGACGCGGTCGATCCGCGCCGCGCGGCTGGTCGCGTACCCCGGCGGTCATCGCACGATCATGACACCCGGGCGCCGCACGGTCCGTGCGGCGCTGTCGGCGGGTCAGCCGGCGGTGGCGACGGTGCTGGCGGCGCGGGCGTCGAGGGCCTGCTGGTAGAGCCGGCCGGCGCGGTACGACGAGCGCACCAGCGGCCCGCTCATCACCCCGGCGAAGCCGATCTCCTCGGCCTCCTCGCGCAGCTCCACGAACTCCTCGGGCTTGACCCAGCGGGTCACCGGGTGGTGCCGGGGGGAGGGGCGCAGGTACTGCGTGATGGTGATCAGCTCGCAGCCGGCCTCGTGCAGGTCGCGCAGCGCCTGCGACACCTCGGCCCGCTCCTCGCCCATGCCCAGGATGAGGTTGCTCTTGGTGACCAGACCGTCGGCGCGGGCCTGTCGGACCACGTCCAGCGAGCGGTCGTAGCGGAACGCGGGCCGGATGCGCTTGAAGATGCGCGGCACGGTCTCCACGTTGTGCGCCAGCACCTCCGGGCGGGAGCCGAAGACCTCGGCCAACTGCTCGGGTACGGCGTTGAAGTCCGGGATCAGCAGCTCGACGCCGCAGCCCGGCTGGAGGGCGTGGATCTGCCGGACCGTCTCGGCGTAGAGCCACGCGCCGCCGTCGGGCAGGTCGTCACGGGCGACGCCGGTGATGGTGGCGTAGCGCAGGCCCATCGACACGACCGACTCGGCGACGCGACGCGGCTCGTCGGCGTCGAACTCGGCCGGCTTGCCGGTGTCGATCTGGCAGAAGTCACAGCGCCGGGTGCACTGGTCGCCACCGATGAGGAAGGTGGCCTCCCGGTCCTCCCAACACTCGTAGATGTTGGGGCAGCCCGCCTCCTGGCAGACCGTGTGCAGACCCTCGCGCGAGACGAGCCCGCGCAACTGGGTGTACTCCGGGCCCATCTTGGCCTTGACCTTGATCCACGGTGGTTTGCGCTCGATCGGCGTCTCGGCGTTGCGCGCCTCGATCCGCAGCAGGCGACGCCCCTCGGGGGCGGCCGTTGCGGTGCGCGCTGCCTGGCCGGTCGTCGGTGCGGAGTGCTCGATCGTCACGAAAACGAGCCTACGCCGGATGGTGGTCGTCTATGTGCGTCAGGCGACCGGCGTCACGCCGCTGACGTTGTGACGCCGGACACCGGTAAGCCGAAAAGTCGCGTCACACGCCCGGCCGGGGCGTCGGGTGGACCCGGCATGTCTCTGCGGACGCTTTGGAGCTGATGTCGTAAGCGAATCGGCCGCCGGGACCCCGGCCGTGGGCGGCTGGCGTACCACCCGGGAGCGAGGGCCTGATCGGACGCCAGATGTGCGAGACGTCCCCTGGGCCTGTTCACCATGTGCATGAGCGATCATGACGCGTGCCTGGGGCGAGTTGCCGCCGCACGGCGCTAGCTCCGCGCGGCTAGCGTGAAGGCATGGACGACGCCCAGACGCAGGCCGGCAATCACGCCTGGAACTGGTATGCGATGCACGCCGGTCAGCGGATGCAACTGGTGAACTTCTGGGTCGTCGCAGTCGCCTTCCTGGCCACGGCCCTCGTGCAGGCGATGAACAGCCGTCAGACACCGGTCGCGGTGGGCGTGGCCCTGACCGGTGTGGTGGTGAGCCTGACCTTTCAACAGCTGGACGTCCGCGCGCGGCAGGGCGAACGGGTTGCCGAGTAAGCCCTCGCGGTGCACCAGGAACTGCTCGTTGCGGCCGGCGCGGACGAATCGATCCGCATGGTGAACGCGTCGCACCCGCCGGAGCGGTCCTGGCGGCACTCGTACCGGGTGCTGATCCAGGGTCTGCAGGCGTTCGTTGCCGCGCTGTTCCTCGTCGCCGGGCTCTACGCGATTTTGAGTTCATGAGCTGACAGATGTCCCGAATCCGGCTACCGGGGCTGGCCCTGAGCGGACGCGGCTGGCGCTCGACCGCACGAGTGACTCATTGACGACATCAGCTCCACAGGACGCGCGCCAGACCCTCGGTCCTCCGCCAGGCAGCCGAATTAGGCCGCGCCTGAGCCGGGGGTGCGCGCTTCAGTCCGGGTGGGTGCCTCAGACCGCGATGAGGGTGGCGAGGCGGCGCTCCACCACCGGCAGCACGTCGGCGACGGTGATCGGCCGGCCCAGCTCTGCGGTGAGCGACGTGACGCCCGCGTCGCGGATGCCGCAGGGCACGATCCGGTCGAAGTACGTCAGGTCGCAGTCGCAGTTGATCGAGAAGCCGTGCAGGGTGACCCCTCGGGCCACCCGGATGCCAATGGCGGCGACCTTGCGGGCCGGCCCCCGGTCGTCCTCGGGCACCCAGACTCCGCTGCGCCCGTCGACCCGGCCCGCCGACAGGCCGAACTCGGCGCACACGTCGATGAGCAGGTCTTCCGTGCGACGGACGTAGGCCACGACGTCCACCGGGTCGGGCAGTCGCACGATCGGGTAGCCGACGAGCTGACCCGGCCCGTGCCAGGTGATCTTGCCGCCGCGGTCCACGTCGACGACCGGGGTGCCGTCCATGGGGCGGTCCCACGGCTCGGTGCGCTTGCCGGCGGTGTAGACGCTCGGGTGCTCCAGCAGCAGCACGGTGTCACCGCGCTCGCCGGCCACCACCGACTCGTGCAGGCGTCGCTGCTCGTCCCAGGCGGCCTGGTAGTCGAGCAGGCCGGCGCGGACGGCCGTCAGGCCGGGGGTCGTGGTCGTCACGGCCTCAAGACTAGTCCCGTATCCGGCTTCGATCCCTGGTGAGCCGCCTCACCAGCGATCGGTCAGGCCGGTGGGATCCGCCAGAGCCAGACGTCGTCGACCCGCTCTGGTTCCCCGAACAGTGCCGTGGCGGTACGCCGGACCGCCGCCTCGTCCACCTCGAACTTCGCGCCGTGCACCGCGTCGGCGAGGACCAGCGTCTCGATCCGCCAGTGGCGCAGGTCGGAGCGGACCTCCGTCCGGGTGCCGTCGGTGATGATCGGCACCAGCCCGGTGCGGCCGGCCTGGTCCATGAGCGCGCTCAGGGTGCGTGGCACGGGGCCGATCCGGCCGCGCCCGTCCGGCCCGCCGGGGCCGAGGAAGAAGCCGCCCGGAATCGCGAACTCGCCCTGCCGGTGCGAGAGGGCGTACGCCTGCCAGCGCTGGCCGTCCGGGTAGATGTCCACGGTCAGCGGCAACGGGGTCAACGTGTTGCCGTCGGAGACGTACTGCCGCCAGGCGCCGGAGGTGATGAACGCCGGGATCGGCTCCCGCTCGTCGGTCAGCAGCGGGGTGGGCAGCAGCGGCAGCAGGGCCACCGCGAAGCCGATCGCCCAGGCCAGCTCCGTCGAGCGGTGCCGGGGTGGGGAGGTGCGCAACTGCTCGACGGTGTACGCCAGCAGCACCCCGATCACCGGGGCCACCACCAGCGCCAGCCGGGCGGGCAGCGCGGCGTTCACCACCGGGAACTGTCCGAGGATGTCGAACGGCATCGGCAGGTCGGTACGCCGCCCGTCGACCTTCGCGACCGGCCCGAAGGACAGCACCGAGAAGATCACCGCGACGACGCCCAGCGCCCAGAGGACCGCCCGGCGGCCGGGGTCGGCGCGTCGCCACAGCGCGACGAAGCAGACCACGGCGAGCACGAGCAGAGGGACCCCGAAGAACGAGTTCTCCTCCGTGGGGTTCGGCGCCAGCGCGGTCCCGAATCCGACCTCCCCGGCCAGCGACCGGCGCGGGAACGCGGCGAAGGCGGCGATGTCCTCGGAGTGGATCACCGGGTCGAAGCCGGTGCCGTGGAACCGCTGCGGCCCCGCGAAGTGCAACCACAGCGGGTACGCCAGCAGCACGCCGGCCACCACGGCGGTCACACCGAGCCCGCGCAGGAACGTGGGTAGCGCGGCGCGGGCCTCGGCCCGGTGGGCCGGGTGCAGCGCCCAGACGGCGACGAACACGCCGAGCGCGAGAGCGGCGAAGAACAGGCCCTCGGCGGCGATCGAGAAGGCCACCGCGACCAGCACGCCGAGGATCACCCCGTCGCGCAGCCAGTGCCCGGGCCGCCGCAGCGCGAACAGCCGCCAGATCAACAGCGGTACCAGCCAGCCCGCGGTCCAGTTCAGGTGCGCGTTGGCGTGCGAGACCATGCCGGGGGAGTAGGCGATGAAGAGGCCGCCCACGGCGGCGGCGAGCCGGCTGCGTACGAGGTGCCGCGAGAGCAGCCAGTACCAGGCCAGCGCGGTGGCGAACAGGTTCAGGGTGAGGATCACGAGGAACGTCACCGGTGGCCCGACGAGATACGTGAGCGGGGCGAAGACCACCGCGTACACCGTGATCGAGGTGTTGACCGCGAGGTTCACGCCGTCCGGGACGTTGATCAGGTAGGTGAAGAAGGGGTTCTCCCCGTGGGTGACCGCGTGCCCACCGAAGGCCAGCAGCCATTCGAAGAGCGCCTGGTCGCTGGAGTTGACGGTGATCGTGCGGACGTTCGGGTCCCGCCACAGCCCACTGGTCACCCAGACGGCGAGCGCGAGCGCCACGAGCACGACGATCAGGTCGGCCCGGAGGTCCCGCCGCGTACGCGGTGACGACGCTGGTGCGGGCCCGGTGGCGAGCGACGGGGAGGACGGCACGCAGCGGACGTTACCAATCGGACCTGGACGAGCCGGTCAGACCGGCAGTTGTTGTGGCTCCGGGTGCGGCCGTGGCGGGAGGAGTTCGGCGTACACAACGGCTGTCGTGAATGTGTGAACGCGCCCCATATCGGGTCGGGGACACACCGTCGTAACGTCTCGGCAACTTGACCGTGACCCAGTTCACAGTCTGCCCCGTCAGGAGGCCTCCGTGCGCCGCTCCTCGTCCCTCCTCACCCGGCTGACCGGTGCGGTCGCCGGGCTCGTCCTCGCTGTGGCGGGCGCGATCACCCTCGCCACGCCCGCCCAGGCCGCCAGCCTCACCCAGGTCACCGGGTTCGGATCCAACCCGGGCAACCTCGCCATGTACGCCTACCGGCCGGACAACCTGCCGGCCAACTCCCCGGCCGTGGTGCTGCTGCACGGGTGCGTCCAGAACGCCTCCGGTTACTTCGCCAACTCGGGCTGGCAGAAGTACGCCGACCAGTGGAAGTTCACGCTGATCGTCGCCCAGCAGCCCTCCGGCAACAACGCCAACTCCTGCTTCAACTTCTTCGAGGCCGGCGACACGGCCCGGGGTCAGGGCGAGGCGCTGTCCATCAAGCAGATGGTCGACCACGCCAAGGCGAACTACGCCGTCGACGGCTCGCGGGTCTTCGTCAGTGGCCTCTCCGCGGGCGGGGCGATGAGCGCCGTCATGCTGGCCACCTACCCGGACGTCTTCGCCGCCGGATCGATCATCGCGGGCATCCCGTACCGCTGCGCCACCAGCATGGTCAACGCGTTCAGCTGCATGAACCCGGGCACGGACAAGACGCCGGCGGCCTGGGGCGACCTGGTCCGGGGCGCCTACTCCGGCTACACCGGCCCGCGCCCCCGGGTGGCGATCTGGCACGGCGCGTCGGACACCACCGTGACCCCGCTGAACGGCACCGAGTCCCGCGACCAGTGGACCAACGTGCGGGGGATCTCGCAGACGCCGACCAGCACGTCGTCGCTGCCGGGCAACACCAGCCTCGAGGTGTACGGCAACGACGAGGTACGCCTCTACCGCGTCTCCGGCATGGGCCACGGAACGCCGGTCGACCCGGGCTCCGGGACGGACCAGTGCGGCACCGCCGCCGCGTACTTCCTGGACACCATCTGCTCGACGTACCGCGACGCGCTCTTCTTCGGCCTGAACAACGGCGGCACCACCCCCACCCCGACCCCCACGGCCAGCGCAACGCCCACCGCGTCGCCCACCCCCACCGCGACGCCCACGGCGAGCCCGACCCCGACCCCGACCACGCCGCCGACCTGCGTGACGGCGACCAACTATGCCCACGTGACGGCCGGCCGCGCGTACCAGTCCGGCGGCTACGCCTACGCCAACGGCTCGAACCAGCGCATGGGCCTCTACAACACCTTCTACACGAGCACCCTCAAGCAGACCGCCCCCAACTACTGGGTGATCGGCTGCTGACCCTCTCGCCCCTGCCCCTGCCCCCTCCCCGGCCAGACCGCGTTGATCAAGAGGTTTGCGTCAGATTCCGGCCCCCGGATGACGCAAACCTCTTGATCAACTGGGTGGTCGGTGGGGGGTGGTCGGTGGGGTCAGTCCTGGAGGGCCGTCTTCAGGGCTTCGGGGAGGGTGGGGTGGGCGTAGGGGTAGGCGGCTTCGGTCAGGACTTTGGGGTGGACTCTCGTGCTGGTCAGGGCTTCGTGGGCGAAGCCGCCCAGGGCTACCTTGAGCGCCAGGGCGGGGATCGGGATGATCGCCGGGCGGTGCAGCTGTCGGGCCAGCTCGCGGGTGAACTCGGCGTTCGTCACCGGGTTCGGGCCCACCACGTTGACCGGGCCGGCGATCTCGTCGTGCGTCAGCAGGAAGAGGGTCGCGTCCAGCCAGTCCCGCATGGAGATCCACGGCAGCCACTGCCGCCCACTGCCCAGCCGCCCGGCGATGCCCAGCTTGAACGGGAGCAACTGCGGCTTGAGCAGACCGCCGTCGCGGTGCAGCGGCAGGCCGGTGCGGAGCCGGACCACGCGTACCCCGGCGTCCTCGGCCGGCCGGGTCGCGGCCTCCCACACCCGGCAGACGTCGGCCAGGAAACCGTCTCCAGCGGGGGCGTCCTCCTCGACCACCCGGTCGCCGGTGTTGCCGTACCAGCCGACGGCGGACGAGTTGAGCAGCGCCCAGGGTCGGTCGCTGTCGGGGAGGCCGGCGATCGTCGTCGCGAGCGTGGTGGTGCTGTCCACCCGGCTGGTGCGGATCAACCGCCGGTAGTCGTCGTTCCAGCGCTTGTCGCCGACGCCCGCGCCGGCCAGGTTGATGACCGCGTCCGACTCGGCGACCACGGCCGGGTCGAGCTGGCCGGCCGCCGGGTCCCACTGCCGCTCGTGAGGGTCGCGCGGCGCGCGTCGCACCAGTCGGGTGACCTGGTGCCCGTCGGCGACGAGCCGATCACCCAGTCGGGTGCCGAGGAAGCCGGAGGCGCCGGCCATGAGGATCCGCATGCCGTTATCTTCGTCGAAAACCCCACCCCCGGACGCGCCCCGGCCCCACTCCTCGCCGATCTTGCACTTAGTGTCGCCGTTCTGCCCGGGAAGGTCCGTTCTGTCGGGATAGAAAGTGCAAGATCGACGAGGTCGGGTCAGACACCCCAGGAGCTGAGGTGTCAAGCTGCGGTGGGTTGTGGGCGGTGTGACCAGGCGGTTGTCGGGTTGT
>NZ_JBNCKS010000093.1:0-16617 GCF_049841635.1 Micromonospora sp. DT44
CGACATCGTCCGCGCCGCTCTCCACCTCACCCATTTCGAATACCGATACCTACCGGATTCTTGTTGAGATCACGTCAATACTTCTGTCCGGCCTTCTTCAGAAAAGCCGCTTTCCTCGATTCACGTTTCCGGGCTGCCCAGTTTCACTATCAGGCTCGATTTGACAGGACTGCATTCGGGCCTAAGTGCGACTTTTCGCAGACAACTTTCAGGGGCCCGACTCGCTTTGTTCGCGTGAAGGGCTCGTTTAACTTTCGCGAGGCCAAGGCTACCTGGAAGCCTTCTGTTCCGCACGTTTGGCCAGATGGATTCGGGCTTGTTAAACACGATTCCGTTAGTGAGCAGGGCTGGATAATTCGAACCTCGCGGCCAAATGATATGGGCGACGGTGATTAGCCGATTGAATCGGACTAGTCGACAACGTCGGATTGCATTGCTTGCTTGATCTTTCCCAGTCCTCGTGCTAATCCACCCCGTCCTGGATTGCCGAGCTGCCGGCCAGGGGGTTAGGGGTTGGGCTTGATGTCCTCACGGACGTACACGCCTCGACCGGGTACGCCGACCACTAGGCCCTGAAACTCTAGAACCCTAATGCCCTTTTGGACTGTGGTTACCGCAATGCTGTAAAGCTTTGACAGCTCAGCATAAGACGGCAACTTGTCACCTGGCGCATACTCACCGCTTCTGATGCGGGAGGCCAAGTCTTCCGCCATCTGGCGGTATCCGCCGGTCGGTATGGGCATGGTGGGGTTCCTTCTCATCGGGCAACCCCATTCGATCATGATCACGAAACAGCCTCAACGCCAACGTTCCCTTAAGCGCCTAGGGTGTCTAGGGTGTCTAGGTGGGAGCGGAGGGCGACCGGAACCCACTGAGCGAGTGACCGGGAGAGGCGGAACCGTGGCAAACCACAGTGAGCGCGGACCGAAACGACGAATGCTCCGACTGTGGCGTGAGCCTGGGTGCGTCTGCGGGCATGAGACGTACATCGGATGCGTCAAGATGCGGATCGGCCCGGTGGGGCCGTCCTGGGCTAACCGGAGAGCGTCTGAGTATCCCCCGCTACAAGAGCCGTTCGCGACGAAGGCTCAGTCGTGCCGCTCGAACGGGGGTCACAGTGCCAATCGATGAGCCGATCTCTAAGGCGACAGAGTTGTTCATCGCTAACAGGATCTTGGACGCCCACTGGTCGCGGGCGCTTGACCAGCCGTGGCGGGTAGGCGGGTGCCTAGAGTGTCAGGGCCGCAACGACTGTCCGCAGCTCGACTGGGCGATCGAGCTGACGGCGGAGGTAGCTTCGGTCATGTTCCAGAAGCGGTGACCTTCGATCCGTGGCTCTTGACCGGCGGCGGGTGGTCAGGGCTGGGGGACGTGCAGGGCCACCTCGAATTCCAGCAGGCTCGCGCCGCTGGACACCGGCGGGCGGGGCTTGTCGCCCTCGGCGGTGGCGTGGGCCTGGCGCGACGGGCCGGAGGCCCAGGCCTGGTACGCCTCCTCGCTCTCCCACCGCGTGTAGACGAAGTAGCGGGTCTCGCCGGCCACCGGGCGGAGCAGTTCGAAGCCGAGAAAACCGGGGGAGCCTTCCACCGCGCCGGCCCGCGCCGCGAACCGCTTCTCCAGCTCGGGGCCGGCGTTCGGGGGAACCTCGATTGCGTTGATCTTCACGACTGCCATTAGTCCACCCTAGCCAGCCCGGACCGGGTCAGAACGCCTCGACCGCCGGAACGAGGTCCGCGTCGACCACGATCGGCGCGTGGTCGGAGGGGCCCTTGCCCTTGCGGGCCTCCCGGTCGACGTACGCCGAGCGGACCGCCCGGCTGAACGGCGCGGAGGCGTACACCAGGTCGATTCTCATGCCCTTGTTCTGGTGGAACATCCCGGCGCGGTAGTCCCAGTACGTGAAGGGGTGCGGCCCCTTCATGGGGGTCGGCACCACGTCGTTGAGGCCGAGGTCGCGCAGCGCGGCGAGGGCGGCCCGTTCGGCCGGGGTGACGTGCGTGGAGTGGGTGAACACCGCCGGGTCCCAGACGTCGGCGTCGGTCGGGGCGACGTTGAAGTCACCGCTGACGGCCAGCGGCAGGCCACCGGCCAGCTCCGCTTCCAGCGCGTCGCGCAGCGCCGCGAACCAGGCCAGCTTGTACGCGTAATGCGGGTCGTCGGGCGCGCGCCCGTTGGGGACGTACACCGACCAGACCCGCACCCCGTCGCAGGTGGCGGAGATGGCCCGGGCCTCCGGCTCGGGAAAGCCCGGCTCGCCCGCGAAGCCGACGCGGACGTCGTCGAGGCCGACCCGGGACAGGATCGCGACCCCGTTCCAGCGGCCGTCGCTGTGGCTGGCCACCGTGTAGCCCAGCTCGCCCACCTCGGCTACCGGGAACGCGCCGTCGGGACACTTCGTCTCCTGCAGGCAGACGACGTCGGGCCCGGTGCCGTCCAGCCATTCCAGCAGCCGGGGGAGCCGGGCCTTCACCGAGTTCACGTTCCAGGTCGCCAGGCGCATACGTCCACCCTGCCGTATCCGCCGCCGCGACGCCGCCTCACACAGGTGCCGTGTCGGCGGCGCGCCGCCGGATCAGCTCCCGGGAGTGTCGCCCGGGCGGGTCTGTTCGGCCAGGAACCGCTCCAGCTCCGCGCCGAGTTCGTCGGCGGTGGGCAGCGGGCCGGCGTCCGGCGCGAGCAGGCTCCGCTCGCCGCGACCGCGGGCGAACGCGTCGTACTGCTCCTCCAGGGCCTGGACCAGCGCGGCGGCGTCCTCGGTCTGGGCGACCTGCCGGTCGATCTCCACCCGGACCACCTCGGCGGCCGAGCGCAGGCCGTCGCCGGGCAGCAGGAGCCCGGTGCTGCGGGACACGGCGCTGAGCAGCACCTCGGCGGCGGCCGGGTACTCGGTCTGCGCCACGTAGTGCGGCACGTGGGCGGCGAAGCCGAGCGCGTCGCGGCCCTGCTCGCCGAGGCGGAACTCCAGCAGGTGGCCGACGCTGCCGGGCACCTGGACCCGTTGCAGCCACGGCTCGTACCCGCTGATCAGCTCGGGGCGGGTGGCGTGGGCCGTCACCCCGGTCGGCCGGGTGTGCGGGACCGCCATCGGGATCGAGTTGAGCCCGACGGTGAGCCGTACGTCGAGCCGGGCGGCGAGCCCCGCGACGGCGGCGGTGAACCGCTCCCACTGCAGGTCCGGCTCGGGGCCGGTGAGCAGCAGGAAGGGCGTCTCATCGTCGTCCTGCAGCAGGTGCAGCTTCAGCTCTGGCGCGTCGAAGCTCTCCCAGTGGTCCTCGTTGAAGGTCATCACCGGTCGCCGGGAGCGGTAGTCGAAGAGCTGGTCCACGTCGAAGGTGGCGATCGGCCGACCCTCGAGCGAGGTGAGCAGTTGCTCGCGGGCCAGCCGGCTGGCGTTGCCGGCGTCCACGAACCCGGTGAGGGCCTGAATCAGGACCGGCTGACCGAGGTCGGGCAGATCGTCGGTGAGCTGGTAGAGCTCGTGTGGGTCGAGCACCGGTGCGGACCTCCCTGGAATGTGCCTGTTCGGGTGCCGTCGCGACGGACAGCATCCGGTTCGGGCAACGTACCCGCCATCCTGGCGCATTCCTGCGTCGGGCGATCCGTCGCCTGCCCGGTGGGCACGATCGGACGAACCACCCGATTCCGCCGATCGGCCGATGGGCGGTTCGGCCCAAAGGCCGAGTTTGTCGATCATGTCGGGTCGCGCGGACCAATGTCCGTCTCTGTGGCGGCTCGTGCCCGCCTGCACGCCGCGCCGCTTTCCTCCCGTACGCGAGGTTCGTTCCCCGGGCGGGTCGAGCGGCCCCGCTCGTCCACCGGTGACACCCGTTTGTGTGGCGATGACCACGTGATCACCGTGCGTGATCGGGGCTTCGGTCTGCCTAGCCTCGGCTGATGCGTGACGACGGCACCCTCGACGACCCGTACGCCCCGAGTAGCCCCACTGCCGAAACAGAGGAAGGCACCTCAGCCGAACGGACAACCGCCGCGAGTCGGCTTCGGGCGTACGCCCGCGACCTGAGCGGTCGACGCCGCGCCCAGGTGGCGCTCGCCACCGGCGTGGTCTGCTGCCTCGGTCTGGCCGCCGCCGTGCAGGTCCGGGACCAGGACGCCGGCGCGCAGTCGCGCGACAAGACCGCCAGCGTCGAGCTGGCGGAGCGCGCCGAGCAGCAGACCGCATCCCGCGGGCTCGATCGCTCGGCGGCCCCGTCCGCCACCCCGTCGGCGTCCACCACCCCCGCCGACCCGGACGCCACCCCCCGCGCCCGCAAGGTCGCCCCGGCGAAGCCGACCCGTCCGGCACCGGTCGTCGGCCTGGACGAGGATCAGATGGAGAACGCCGAGGCGATCGTCCGCGCCGGCCGCAAGATGGGCATCCCGCGCCGTGGCCTGGTCATCGCGGTGGCGACCGCCATGCAGGAGAGCAACCTCTACAACGTCGCGAGCGGCGTCCTGCCGGAGTCGCAGGACTACCCGCACCAGGGCGTCGGCTGGGACCACGACTCGGTCGGGCTGTTCCAGCAGCGCTCCAGCAGCGGCTGGGGTCCGGTCGGTCGATTGATGGACCCGGAGTTCGCGACCCGGCAGTTCCTCACGGCACTCGAACAGGTGCCCGGCTGGCAGCAGATGCGCCTCACCGACGCCGCGCAGGCGGTGCAGGTCTCCGCGTACCCGGAGTACTACCAGCAGCACGAATGGCGGGCCACCCGGGTCGTCGACGCCATCGTGCCGGCCGGGCGGTAACCTACCGACCACTATGGACGGTGAGGGTTGAGCCGGTCGCGTCCCGGGTACATCCGTTGCGGGTTCGGGGTACACATGACTGAGGGATCATCGACAGGAGGACGTTATGTCTCTGATGCAGCGGATCAGCACTTTCCTGAGATCGCCCAAGGGTCAGCAACTGGTGGACCGGGGTCGGCGCGAGCTGGCCAAGCCGGAAAACCAGCAGAAGCTCAAGGGGTTGGCCACCCGCCTGTCCAACCGCCGTCGCTGACCGCGCCACCGGCCGTCCTGCCCGTACCCACCCCTGGGGAGACCCGGTGACCGACACCCCGCCCGTCGGCGGTCAATCCGCCGCGCCCACCCCTGAGCCGTCGGCCGACGTGCCGGTCGCGCCGGCGGCCACGCCCGAAGGCCCGCCGGGGCGGCTGTGGGACCGGATGCGCGACGACCCGCAGTACGCCCCGGAGCACCTCGCGCTGGAGGCGGTGCGCCGACTCGGGCCGGAAGCCGCGCAGTGGGCCGCCCGGGCCCGCAACGACCACCCCGGTGTCTCGTCCGACGTCCTGGCCGACCAGGCGATCCGCAAGTTCGTCAACCTGGCCCGCCTGTCCGGGGCGGTCTCCGGCGCGGCCGGGCTGCCTGGGGCGGTCCTCGACGTCGGCGTGCTGGCCTGGACCCAGGCGCGGATGGTCCTGCACGTCGCCGCCGCGTACGACGTCGACCCGCTGCACAGCGACCGGGCCACCGATCTGCTCGTGCTCCAGCGGGTGCACAAGGTCGCCGAGAGCGCCCGCCTGGCGCTCGGGGTGGCCGCCGGCCGGGAACGCGCCGACGCGCTCTTCGGCCTGGGCGGTCAGCGTCCGCTGGGCCGGGTCATGTTGCAGCTCGGCGTCCGGCTCGCCCAGATGGCCGGTGTGCGGGCGGCCAAACGCGTCATCGCCAAGATCGTCCCCGGGGCGGCGATCGTGCTCGGCACCTGGGCCAACTCGTCCGCCACCAAGGACCTGGCCGAGCGCTCGCGGGCGCTCTACGGTCGCCGCGGCAACGCCGTTCCGGAGCCCCGCCGTTCCTGATCCGCCCTCTCGCGCGGGCTGACTCAGTCGGCCAGTCCGGAGGCGCGCCAGGTCACCTCGGCCAGCCGGTCCTGGCCGGTGGCGTTGGGGTGGAACCAGTCCAGTGGGTTGAGCAGGTCCAGGGTGAAGCGCACCCGGTGCGCCGCGCCGCCGTCGTGCCGGCAGCGCGAGCCGTACGCCCGGCAGGCCGCCACCAACTGCACGTTGTACGCGTCGATCCGTTCCCGGACGGCGGCCCGGCGGGCCTTGTCGGCGGCCGCGTTCGACGTCGCGTTGGCCAGGAGCGCCGGGCAGATGCCCCGCTTCCACGCGCGCGTCGCCCGCCCGTCGGTGTGCCCGACCTCCCAGAGTCGGTACAGGTCGGGGATGCTCACCACCAGCACCCGGGCCTTCGGTCGGCCGGTGCGCAACGCCCGCAGGCCCCGGTCGACGTCGGTGCGGAACGTGGTCACCGGGGTCATGGCGTCCACCCCGCCCCGGCAGATGTCGTTGGCGCCGATGAGCACGGTGACGTAGTCGGCGCGGTCCCGTACCGCTGCCTGGGCCTGGCCTTCGAGGGCGTCGGCGCGGGCGCCGGGCCGTGCGTGGTTGTACGCCCGGCCACGGATCGCGGAGTCCTGGTCGAGTAGTCGCCGGTAGTGACTGTGTACCCGCAGACCGTCCCCGGTGGACCACGAGTTGCGCTCGCAGGAGGTGAGGACCAGGCAGGAAGCGAAGCCGGTGCTGATCGAGTCGCCGAGCGCGGCGATGCCGCCGGGACCGCCGGACGACGGCGCGCTCTTCGTGGGGCGCGGTGACGCCGACGTGCCACCCTCGCAGGCCAGCGCCACCAGTGCGGCTAGGCAGGCCAGGGCGGCGATCCAGCGTCGAGGCATGACATCCCCTGTCTCGCAGCACAGAGCGACAGCGCGGTAACTCTATGCGCTGGACCCGGTTGGGCGGGAAGTTGCTGTCGGGTATGCGGCGAAGGGGCCTCGGACCTGCCGTCGGGATGCTATAAGTGCCGCCGCGCGTGGAGTCGTCGGCCACCGGTTAACACCCCCGATCGCGGGTAGATCGGGAGGTATGACGAGATCGCAGCCCCGGCGCGCCCGTGGCACGGTCGGGCACGCGTACAGCGCCCTCAACCTGCGGCTCACCCTCGCCAGCTTCGGACTGGTGATCATGGTGATCTTCGCGGTGCTGGCGTTCTGGGCCGGGATCGCCTGGCTCGGCGTGCTCTGCGCGATCCTCGCGGTGGTCGCCGTGGTCGATCTGGTCGTCATCCAACGCCGCCGCGCCGCCCGCCGCCGCGAGGAGCCGGGCGTACGACACTCGCTGTTCGAGTGACAGGAGAAGCGAAATGCCGCACATCGCCACCACCAACCCCGCCACCGGTCAGGTGCTCAAGACCTACGAGGCGATGTCCACCGAACAGCTCGACGCCGCCATCGAGCGCACCGATCTCGCGTACCGGCAGCTGCGCGGCGCAGACGTCGAGGAGCGCGCCCGGTGGATGAACGCCGCCGCCGACCTCCTGGACGCCGAGCGGGACGAGATCGCGCGGATCATGACCACGGAGATGGGCAAGACGTACGCCGCCGCGCAGGCCGAGGTGACCAAGTGCGCCACGGCCGCCCGCTTCTACGCCGACAAGGCCCCGGCGTTCCTCGCCGACGAGCCGGCCGACGCCGCCGCCGTGAAGGCGACCCGGGCGTTCATCCGCTACCAGCCGATCGGCGTGGTGCTCGCCGTGATGCCGTGGAACTTCCCGCTCTGGCAGGTGATGCGCTTCGCCGCCCCGGCGTTGATGGCCGGCAACACCGGCCTGCTCAAGCACGCCTCGAACGTGCCGCAGACCGCGCTGCTGCTGGAGGACGTGTTCCGCCGCGCCGGCTTCCCGGAGGGCGCGTTCACCACCCTGCTGGTCGGCTCGGACGCCGTCGAGCGCATCCTCGCCGACCCCCGGGTACGCGCCGCGACGCTCACCGGCAGTGAGGCGGCCGGGCGGTCGATCGCGCAGATCGCCGGGCGGGAACTCAAGAAGACGGTGCTGGAGCTGGGCGGCAGCGACCCGTTCGTGGTGATGCCCTCGGCGGACCTGGACCGTGCCGCCGAGGTCGCCACCACCGCCCGCTGTCAGAACAACGGCCAGTCCTGCATCGCCGCCAAGCGCTTCATCGTGCACACCGACGTCTTCGACGCGTTCGCCGAGAAGTTCGCCGCGAACATGGCCGCGCTGCGCGTCGGCGACCCGATGGACGGCGACACCGACGTGGGGCCGCTGGCCAGCGAACACGGCCGCGACGAGGTGCACGCCCAGGTGCGCGACGCGATGGACAACGGCGCGACCGTGCTCTGCGGCGGTGAAGTGCCCACCGGCGACGGCTGGTTCTATCCGCCGACCGTCGTCACCGACCTGACGCCGCAGATGCGGATGTGGTCCGAGGAGGTGTTCGGGCCGGTCGCCGGCCTGTACCGGGTGTCGTCCTACGACGAGGCCATCGAGGTGGCCAACGGCACGAGCTTCGGGCTCGGGTCGAACGCCTGGACCAGGGACGCGGCCGAGCAGGAGCGCTTCGCCACCGACCTGGACGCCGGCAACGTCTTCGTCAACGGCATGACCACCTCGTACCCGGAGCTGCCCTTCGGCGGCGTGAAGAACTCCGGCTACGGGCGGGAGCTGTCCGAGCTGGGCATGCGGGAGTTCTGCAACACCAAGACGGTGTGGGTGGGCGAGGGGGCGGCGTCGGCCGGCGCGGGCGCGCACGCCGAGTAGCACGCATCACCGGACGTCGTCGTGGGTAGGAGATGCGCCCATGACGACGTTCGGGTTCCACGCCTCCCACGAGCAGATCAACCCCCGCGCCCTGCTGGAAGCGGTGATGCACGCCGAGCGGGCCGGCTTCGACGCCGCCATGTGCTCCGACCACTTCTCCCCGTGGAGCGAGCGGCAGGGCGAGTCCGGCTTCGCCTGGTCCTGGTTGGGCGCGGCCCTGCAGGCCACCGGCATGCCGTTCGGCGTCGTCAACGCTCCCGGCCAGCGGTACCACCCGGCGATCATCGCGCAGGCGATCGGCACCCTCGGCGCGATGTACCCGGGCCGGTTCTGGGCGGCCCTGGGCACCGGCGAGGCCAGCAACGAGCACATCACCGGCGATGCGTGGCCGCGCAAGGACGTCCGCTCCGCCCGGCTGCGCGAGTGCGTGGACGTGATCCGGGCGCTGCTGGCCGGCGAGGAGGTCAGCCACGACGGCCTGGTCCGGGTGGACCGGGCCCGGCTGTGGACCCGTCCCGAGGAGCCGCCCGCGCTGGTCGGCGCCGCCGTCAGCGTCGCCACCGCCCGCTGGTGCGCCGAGTGGGCCGACGGCCTGATCACCGTGAACGCGCCAGTTGAGCACCTGCGCGCGATGATCGACGCGTACCGGGACGCCGGTGGCCGTGGACCGCTGCACCTCCAGGTGCACGTCTCCTGGGCGCCGGAGCAGGCACAGGCCGAGGCGATCGCGTACGACCAGTGGCGCAGCAACGTCTTCGCCCCTCCGGTCTGCTGGGACCTGGAGACCGTGGAGCACTTCGACGAGGTGTCCGCCGACGTACCCGCCCAGCGGGTCGCTCAGGTGGTGAACGTCTCGGCCGACCTGGGCCGGCACGTCGGCTGGCTGGAGGAGTACGCAGCGCTCGGCTTCGACCAGATCGCCCTGCACCACGTCGGGCAGGAGCAGCGCGGGTTCATCGACGCGTTCGGCGCCGAGGTGCTGCCGAAGTTGCGTCCGGCCGGCTGATCGGGCGTCGACCACCCGCCCCCTAGGCTCGTACCCCATGGAAAGCCTGTTTCCGGTCGTCGTCTTCCTGGCGATCGCCACCCTGGGCGCGGCGTTGGCCCGCCGGCTCGGCCTGCTCGCGCCGATCCTGCTTGTCGTACTCGGATTGGCCCTGTCCTTCCTCCCGGGCTTCCCGCAGATCCACCTCGAGCCGGAGTTGGTGCTGATCGGCATCCTGCCGCCGTTGCTGTACGTCGCGGCGCTGGAGACGTCGGTGCCGGCGTTCAAGAACAACATCCGGCCGATCCTGCTGCTCGCCGTGGGTCTGGTGCTGTTCACCGCGTTCGCGGTGGGCTTCGTGCTGCATCTGCTGCTGCCGCAGGTGCCGTTCGCGATCTGCCTGGCCCTCGGCGCGGTGGTCGCGCCGCCGGACGCGGTGGCCGCCACCGCGGTCGCGCGCCGCGTCGGGCTGCCCCGCCGGGTGGTCACCATCCTGGAGGGGGAGAGCCTCGTCAACGACGCGACCGCGCTGGTGCTGCTGCGGGTCGCGACCATGGCCACCATCGGTACGACAGTCGGCACGGCGGACGTGGCCGTCGAGGTGCTGCGCGCGACCGGCGGCGGCATTCTGATCGGCGCTCTCGGGGCGGTGGTCTTCGGCTTCCTGCACCGGCGGATCAGCGACCCGCTGCTGGACAACGCGCTGTCGTTGATCATCCCGTTCGCGGTGGTGTTCACGGCCGAGCACGTGCACGCCTCCGGTGTGGTCGCCGTGGTCGTCACCGGGCTGGCCCTCGGCCACAAGCTGCCGCAACTGCTGTCGGCGGCGTCCCGGTTGCAGACCGGGGCGTTCTGGCGGCTGGTGCGGTTCCTCCTCGAAGGGCTGGTCTTCCTCCTGGTCGGGCTGCAACTGCGGGACGTGGTACGGGATCTCGAGGAGCCGGCCGGCTCCCTCGTCCTGATCACCGTGGCGGTGTTGGCCACCGTCTTCCTGACCCGCTTCGTCTGGCTCTTCCCGGCCACCTACCTCGCCCGGCTGGTCCCCCGGATCCGCCGCCGGGACGCGGCCCCCTCCCCGAAGGTCCCGATCATCATCGGCTGGGCCGGGATGCGCGGCGTGGTGACGCTCGCCGCCGCCCTGGCCCTGCCGTTGACGCTGGCCGAGGGCGAGCCGTACCCCCGGGCCCTGTTCATCTGGCTGGCCTTCGCGGTGATCGTGGTCACGTTGGTCGGGCAGGGCGCCACCCTCCCGCTGGTCGCCCGCCGGCTGAAGCTGCCCCAGGACGACCCGGTGCAGGACGCCCTGTCCGCCGCCGGAGTGCAGCAGCAGGCCAGCAGGGCAGCGCGGGACCGCCTGGAGGAGTTGGCCGACAGCGCACCCGCGCCCGTGGTGGATCGGCTGCGTCGGGTGCAGGAGGACCGCACGAACATGGCCTGGGAACGGCTCGGCGGCGACGAGCGGGAGACCCCCTCGCAGGCGTACGGTCGGCTGCGACAAGAAATGATCGACGCCGAGCGGGACGTGTTCCGGGCTGCCCGGGACTCCGGTCGGATTCCTGAGGAGGTATTGGTGCAGGCCTACCGTGACCTGGACCTGGAAGAGTCGCTGCTGCGGCAGGAGGTGGACCAGTGAGCTGTCAGCACCTGGCCGAGGCGGGCACCGCCGAGCCGCTCACCCCGGACGAGTGCGCGGACTGTGTCGCCATCGGCAACACCTACTGGGTGCACCTGCGTACCTGCCTGAGCTGCGGGCAGGTCGGCTGCTGCGACTCGTCGCCGAACCAGCACGCGAGTAAGCACTTCGCGTCCACCGGTCACCCGGTGATGCGCTCGGCGCAGCCGGGCGAGGCGTGGCGCTGGTGCTTCGTCGACGAGGAGATCGGCTGACGCTCAGTCGAGCCGGCGCACGAGCAACTGCCCCGGCCACGGCTCACGCCCCGACCGGACCACGGTGAACGGCTCGGTCGGGGTGAAGCCGCAGCCCTCGTAGAACCGGACGAGCGCCCGGTCGTCGCCGCCGTAACAGTCCACCCGCAAGAGCCCCAACCCCCGCGCCCGGGCCACCTCGGCGGCGTGCTCCAACAGCCGGGCTCCGATCCCCAGCCCGGCGTGTGCCCGGTCGGTGACCAGGAGTCGGACGTACAGCTCCGGCTCGGTGGCCGGGGGCACGTGCTCGGTGGCGGCGCCCACCACCAGCGCGCCGACCGGACGGTCGCCCCGCAGCGCCAGGTGCAGGTCGCCACTCGCGGCCCACTCCTTCGCCCGGGCGATCTGGCCGGCATCGGTGGAGGGCTGCCGGGTGCCCCACTGCCCGGTCCGGCCGCGCTCCACCAGCCAGGCGGTGGCCACGTCGAGCAGCCGCAGCACGGTCCCGGCGTCCCCCGGGCCGCCGGGGCGGATGGTGATGATCGACTGATCGTTCATGCCCGGCATCCTGCTACACCCGCCGGGTGTCCAGCGCCCACCGGGTCAGCGCCGGGGTGATCAGAGCCGTCCCGGCGAACAGCCCGGCGACGGCCAGCCAGCCGGCCGCCCCGCCGTCGATGATGACCAGGGTCAGCAGGGCCGGGGCGACGGCTCGGGCCAGGCCGGCGAGCATCCCGTCCACCCCCTGGTACGCGCCGAGGGCACCCGATGGGGCGAGATCGTAGGCCAGCCCGGCTCCCGCGGCGGCGTGCCACAGGTCTCCGGCGGTGTAGACGGCCGTGGCGACCAGGAGGAGCGTGACCGCCGCCCAGGTCGGCAGGGCGACCGTGGTGGCGTACAGCAGCATCGCGGTGGCCAACACCAGGCCGGCACGGCGCATCGTCGCCGCCGCGGGGACGGCGGCGTCCGCGCCCCGGCTCAGCCGCACCGCCAGCAGTACGGTCAGCAGCGTGTTGGTCAGCAGCACCGCCGATACGACGGGCGGCGGCGCTCCGGCCACGGTCACCGCCCACAGTGGCACCACGAGCGTGAGAACGATCTGGTGCGTAGCAAGGATCGCCGATGCGCCGCTCACCACGAGGAACCGGCCGTCGCGCAGCGCTCCTCCTCGGCCCAGGACAGCACCGGTCCCGACTTGCGGCATCGGCGGGTAGGCCGGCAGTCGCAGCAACAGCGCCGCCGACACCAGGTAGGTGACCGCGTTGCCGACCACCAACAGCTGGTACGCCCGGTGCGTGTCGGCGGCCAACGCGAACCCGGCCAGCCCGGCCCCGGCGGCAATGCCCAGGTTCGCCACGGCGCGCAGCGTGGCGAAGGCGTGTACCCGCTGCTGTGGACCAGCGACGGCCGCGACCAACGCGGCGCGGACCGCGAGGTTGCCCGAGGCCAACAGCAGTTCGAGCACCGCGACGACCAGGAAGACCGTGAACGAGTCGACCAGCAGGTACGTCGCCCCCACCGCCGCCTGAAGGACCTGCAGAGCGGCTCGCAGCGTGCGCGGGTCGCGCCGATCCGCCAGGGCGCCGAGCGGCACGCTGGCGGTCAGCCCGACCAGTCCGGCGACGCTGAGCCCGGCACCCACCTGGACGGCGGACAGCCCCACGTCCCGGGTGAGATAGAGAGCCGCCCCGGTCAGCCACAGGCCCGCGCCGACCGAGTTCGCCAGGGTGGCGAGCGCGAGGGTGCGCAGTCGTCCCGCCGGTGGTAACGGCGAGATGCCCCGCATCAACGCGAGACGAACGCGGCGGAGGCGATCGCTCGGCCGCCGTCGCTGGGGTGGTTGTGCTCGGTGGCTCGCTCGAACGTGTCGCCGTTGACCGTCATGGTCGCCACGTTATGCAGACTGGGCGGAGTCGGCGGTCCCGAGCGACGCGAGGCCGGTCACACCACCGATCCAAGGGTCGTGGCTCGTCGCGGCTGACGGGCTGAGGCTCCGTCACGTCCGACGGTGGTACCGGTTGCGGCGGGGGATCTGGTCGGGGTCGAGCCAGGCTGGCGGGACGAAATCCGGGTGGCCGTCGCCGCCGAGCCGGACCGTCCACTCGCCTCGGTGGAGGTGGCGGTGGTGGTGGCCGCAGAGCAGCACCGAGTTGGCCAGGCTGGTCTCGCCGCCCTCGGCCCAGTGTCGGATGTGGTGGGCGTCGCACCAGCGGGGCGGTCGGTCGCAGCCGGGGAAGGCGCAGCCTCGGTCGCGTAGCACCAGTGCGCGGCGCAGCGCTCCGGTGATGAGTCGGCGCTGCCGGCCGACGTCGAGTGTCTGGCCGGCGCCGCCGAGCACGGCGGGCAGGATTGCGGCGTCGCAGGCGAGGCGGCGGACCGTCTCCGGGGTGAGCCCTGGGCCGGTGTCGAGGGTGCCGGCATCGAGCTGCCGGACCAGCGCGTCGAAGCTGGTGGTCACCACGATCTGGGCGGGTTCCCCGCCGTGCTCGGGCAGTTCGCCGGTGCGGAGCGCGAGCCGGCACAGGTCGGCGAGCGCGTCGTGCCGGCGTTGCCCGGGGCAGCGCGGGTCATCCGGGCCGGACGGCGCGGTCAACGGGTCGAGGGCGGCGCGCAGCAGACCGGCCGCCTCGGCGTCCAGGTGACCGGAGAGCCGCAGCCGGCCGTCGCGTAGCTCGGAGAGGGTGACATGACGGTCGCGTTCGGCGCGGCGCGCCTCGGCCTCCAGCGCCGCCCTGGCGGCGGCTTCGGCAAGCTCGGGGGCGACATGGTCGAGGACCCGGGTGCCCAGCCTGCGCAGCAGGGTCGGGTCGAACTGCCCGGCCCACCCGATGAGGACGCCGACCGCCTTGTCGGCCGCCTCGGCGCCAGCGGCCGTGTGCACCGTCTGGACGGTCTCGCCGATGACCCGCGCCTGCTCGACGGTGATGTCTCCGTCGGCCAACGCGGCGCGCACCCCGGGCGCTCCGGCATCGAGCGCCCCGGCGAGATCGACCAGCCGGCGAGCGGCGGAACCGTCGAGCCGCAGCCGGTCCCGCAACCAGACCGCCGTCGACGACGCGCCCTGCGCCCGCGCCGTGCCCCGGCCGTCCACCTCACGCACCAACGTCAGTTGCAGGGCTGCCAGGCGTTGCGCGAGCCGGTGTGCGGCATCGAGGGCCGCGACGAGATCGTGCTCGGGGAGAGCCCACGCCGCCGCGTCGAGGCAGTCGGCAACCGCCGCCTCCGCCCGCGCCAACCCCTCCAACATGCATCGACGTTAGAACACACGTACGACAATTTCCGGGGTCGACCGAGAGGGCGGCGAAGCCTCTCGTGGTGCCGGACGAGCGGCGTGACGCTCGGCCAGGTGTTGGCCGGATCAACGGATCGCAACGAGCAGATGCACCTCGCCCTGCTGGCGGCGACGTACGCGCCAGCTCCACTCCGAACACGTCGGCGGGCAGCAGGTCCCAGATGTGGCCCCCACCAGTGCGAGCACGCGTGCGTCCGTGGCGGCCGGACGGACGAGGCGGTCCTCGCGCCAGCGGCGTACCACCTGGGTGGGCAACACCCGGCGCTCGCGGCGGTCAGATCACCGCCTCCGCCGCTCTCGCCGTGGCTGGAAGGGGCGGGCCGGATCGGCCAGGGTTCGCCGGTCACGGGGACATCGAGCGTGCAGTCCGCCGCCTATGATCACCTACGGCCGGACCGGGACGGGGGCAGGTTGATCAAGGCGGTCTTCTTCGATGTCGGCGGGGTGATTCTCGACGAGTCCCGCGAGTTCACGGCCTGGGCGGACTGGCTCGGCGTCCCACGGCACACGTGTCGGCGGTCTTCGGCGCGGTCGTCGCGAGGGGCCTGGACTACCGGGAGACGTTCCGGACCTTCCGGCCCGACTTCGACCTGGAGGTCGAGCTTGCCCGCCGGGCGGCCGCCGGCCAGCCGGAGACGTTCGGCGCGGAGGATCTCTACGCGGACGCGCGTGGGTGCCTCGCCGCCCTGCGTGATCAGGGTCTGCTGGTGGGCCTGGCCGGTAACCAGCCGGCCCACGCCGAGGCGACCCTTCGCTGTCTCGACCTCGACGTGGACTTGATCGGCACGTCGTACTCCTGGGGTGTGGCGAAGCCGGCGCCGGCCTTCTTCGACCGGGTGGTGGCCGAGGGCGGCGGTGACCCGTCGTCGATCCTGTACGTCGGCGACCGGCCCGACAACGACGCCCGTCCGGGCCAGGAGGCCGGGATGAAGACGTGCCTGATCCGGCGCTCGCCGTGGGGGCACATCCTCGACATGCCGGCCGTAGCCGACCGGTGCCTGTTCCGCATCGACTCGCTGCACGAGCTGCCGGCCCTGATCGCCGCGCACAACAGCCGAGCCGACTAGCCGCGCACAACGGCCGAGCCGAATGGCCGCGCACAACGGCCGAGCCGAATGGCCGCGCACGACGGCCGAGCCGAATGGCCGAACACACCAAGCCGAGCCGAATGGCCGAACACACCAAGCCGAGCCGAATGGCCGAACCCACCAAGCTGAGCGGATCAGCCCAGCACGACAGGAGCAGCGGACCCGATGCCGGCCCGCACCGCTGCGCCCACTCCGGCCGAGCGCGGCCGTAGGGTTTCGCCGTGACCGTCAACAGGATGCCAGCCGCGGAGGTTTCCGTCTCTGTCGAACTGGTGCGCGGTCTGCTCGACCAGCAGCACCCCGATCTGGCGGACCTGCCGATCGAGATCCTGGCCAACGGCTGGGACAACCTCGTGTGTCGTCTTGGTGAGGAGCTGCTGGTCCGGTTGCCGCGCCGCGCGGTAGCCGCCGAGCTCATCGCGCACGAGCAGCGCTGGCTGCCGGAGCTCGCCGGCCGCCTGCCGTTGCCGGTGCCAGCGCCGTTGCGTGTCGGGCAGCCGACGATCCGGTACCCCTGGTCGTGGAGTGTCGTGCCGTTCTTCCCGGGCCGGGTCGCGGCGCTGTCGCAGCCAGACGACCCCTGGTCGGCGGCGGTGACGCTCGGCGGTTTCCTGGACGCGCTGCACATCCCGGCTCCTCCAGAGGCGCCCGTCAACCCGTTTCGTGGGATTCCGCTGGTCGGCCGCGCTCCGGGTGTCCTGGACGCGCTCGCGCACGTCGATCCGGCCGATCGTGACGCCGCGCTGCGGATCTGGTCACGTCCGCGCTGGTGGTGTAAGAGACGGCCATCGCGGGATCCGGTTTGATGTTAGGCGGCGATTGGGCTGGGA
>NZ_JBNCKS010000094.1:0-15881 GCF_049841635.1 Micromonospora sp. DT44
CACCCCGGCCGACGTCTTCCACACAGCTCTGGCACCCTGACGATCGTCACCGTTGCGACGACAGCTCGAATCCGCCCCGCCCGGAACAGAGGGGTCAACCTTCAGCCGGCGTTGACAGCCGTGCGAATCGGGTCCGGGCGTCCTGGTCGGCGAGTTTTAGGAGGTCGTCGAGGGCTGCCTGCATTGCCAGACTCGGCGGTTCAGGCTGTCCGTGGTCCTCCCACGTGGCGACGATCGAGGGAGGCACGCGAAGCCGTTCGGCGAATGACCCGATGCTGAGCCGCAGTGCCTCCCGTAACGCAAGGACTTCCCGCTCTCTCCAGCGAGCGATCGTGACCGTGCATCCGCAACCGGGAGTCGCGGTCATGAGACTGGGTGGTGGCTTCAGCGGCGCGGCTGCCTGATGGCGTAGCAGTCGTTCGTTCTCGGCCACCCACGCTCTATGTCTGCGGAGGATGGTGATCGATGCCTGGAGCGTGTCGAACGCCTCTACCAACGCTCCCTCCGCCCGGAGTTCGCGGTCGGCGCGCTCCCAGAAGCCACGGGGAGTGGTGTTTCGCCCGATCTCCACATTCGCCACAGAACTGCGGGAGTAGGCCGTCCGTCTGCCAAGGGCAGCCTGGGTCATGCCGGCCGCCTTGCGCCAGTGGGCCAACTGCCGTCCCAGCGCCCTCTGCAGGTCGCGAATCTGCTCAGGAGTGACGGGTCCGGGATCCGTATCCGTTTTGATCATTGGCCCTGCCCGCTGCAGAGTGCGTACAAGCGAGACCGGCCACCGCTGTTCACGAGGCTTGCGGCGTCGGGGTCGACTGGCCCGACAGGCAGGATCTCCACTACCACCATGTACCGGGTCGGGATCGTCGCCGACGCATCCGTTCGTGGCTGCGCTGCCGTGGGGTGGTCCACGAAGCGCCGCAGGCGGGCCAGCGCACCGCCCGTCTCCAACGCCTCGTCACAGCGACTCATGACATCCAGGCTGGCCGTACGCTCGGCCTTTTCGATCTTGCCGAGCAGGTCCGGGCTCACGTACACCAGTGCCGCGAGCCGTGCCAGCGACAGCCCGCGTTGCTGACGCCAACACCGCAGCTCCGCGCCGAGGAAGTGTTGAGCAGACGCGTGGGGCCTCAACTCGGCCGGCTGCTGCCCCATCAGGCCCGCCTTCGCCGGTCGGCGAGTGAGTACACCTGTGCCCCACCACTGGCCGTCAGCGGTAGCGCCGAGAGTTCGGAACGGTCTTCGGGCACCGTGGTCAGTACGACGCGGACCGGCCCGGCAGATCCACTGTCGACCGTGACCACGACCGCCGTACCCGCCGCGACGCCGAGATGGACCGTGGGCGTCACATCCCTCTGGTCGATCGAGGACATCAGCGGTGTGGGTGGCGGCTGCGTCTCACATGCCGGAGCTGGCATGGTCTTTGCGGCTTCGGCCGGTCGTCCGGAGCCGTAGATGACGTACAGCCCGATCGAGGCATCGCTGTCCACGCCGAAGACCCCGCGCAGCCCGGCCCGAACGTGCGACACCGGCCAGCGGGACTCACCGCGCTCCAGCTTGCCGACGTACCTGCTGTCAAGGTCGGTGCGTCGTCTCTGGTGCTCCCAGATCCACGCGTTGACCGCCTCGGCAACCTCCTGCCGCGACATCACTCGACCCGACCCCGTCGGAGACCGCCTCGCCAGCCGTGCGCGCAGCAGCAAGTCGTTCGGACTGCGTGGAGCCCTCGTCCGAGCGCCCGGTACGCCGTTCACTATCAGTACCCTCTCGAAATCGAACAGGCTCGAAGGATCGAGGTCTGGTGGTCTGACCTTGGCTCGGCAGTCGTGGTTCGGCCTACCTAGACGACCCCGTGCCGGTCGTCTCGTCAGCACCGCTGCCTGGGGCCGATGCGAACCACGAGGCCGGCGGCGCAGCGCTCTCCAGCGCTGGAGTGGCACGGCGAACGCCTGAAACGCCTGGTCGGCGACGCGGCAGAAGCCCGTACTTCATAAACGTGGAGCCAGCCTGTTGACGGCCGGGGCACGGCTCGACCTCACCGCACGTCACGCACTCACCGGACGGCCGGACCCCTAGATGACGTTCAAGCTCCGCCTGGGCTCGGTCGACCTCCTCCAGCGCTGTGCTGGCCAGGTATGTCGTGCTCACGACGACCTCGACGGCGGCTCGATGGGCAGCGCACGCATCCGGACGAGTGCCGAGCGAGGGTTCGGGTCGAGCTGTGTGCCGTCTGCCCGCAGCGCTAAACCTTCAACTTCCAGCCACTCGTCGTCGTGGACCCGTACCTGGTCACCGAGACGGGTGACTCGTAGGGTCAGATGACCGGTCCCGTGCATGTAGTCCTGCTCGCTGACCTCGATCACGTCACCTAGCTGGGGACCTGTCATCGGGCTCGCCTGACCTGTTCCCGAGCAACAGCTGTGGTGGTGCCGCACTGTGGACACCAGCGTTCCTTGATCTTGAAGGACACCAATCCGGCGATATAGCCGACCATCAACGCCGTGAGAACACCGAACAGCAGCACCGTCATCACCTCAATCGAGTTGACCCTGACGCGTAGGGCGAGTCCCCTTGTCTGGCTTGTCCGTCGTGCATCGAAGTCGCCACGTGGGCGCAGCTCCGTCGTCCTGGGCGTGGTGATCGCCGCTAGTGCGTTGACGTCCACTGCTATGGCAACCCGGTGGCACAGCCACCAACTATGCTGGCCAGTGTTGCAGCATCGTACGATGCTGGCAAGCATCAGGATGGGGTGGCCCCATGGGTTCGCTGGTTGCGCATGAGGGAGGATCAGAGCATGGCCGGATTCACTCCACCGACACCTCGGTCTCGCCGCCTCGGCAGGGAACTGCGGCGGCTACGCGAGACCCGTAGTCTCACGCAGGGAGACGCGGCCAAGCTGCTCAAGTGCTCGCAGCAGCGGATCGCCCGCATCGAGTCCGGTGACATCAAGCCGCGCCCGCGGGATGTGCTGGAGATTCTCGTCGCGTATGACGTCCCGCACGACGAGGAGCACGGGCTGGCGCTCCGGAGCATGGCCGAGCAACTACGGGAGCCGGGCTGGTGGCAGAGGCTCAACACGTTGCCGGCCCGATACGCCACGTTCATCGCGTACGAAGCCGAAGCCGTCGAACTCCGTGAGTTCCAGCCGACCCTCATCCCTGGGCTGATTCAGACTCGCGCATACGCCGAATCGGTGATCCGCATCGGTCGCGAGACGGACCAGGAGGAGACCACCCAACGTGTCGAGGCGCGGCTCAAGCGCCAAGAGGTGCTGACTACGCGCCGGCCGCCGCTTCGACTGCACGCGATCATCACGGAACAGTCGCTGATGCTGGAGGTCGGCGACGCCGACGTGCGGCGCGAGCAACTGGATCACATCATCACGGTCTCCGCACTGCCCAACGTCACGGTGCAGGTCCTGACGCTCGCCGCCGGTGCTCACCTCGCCGTACACGGCGGCTTCGATGTCCTGACATTCGCGGATGGTGACCCGCCCCTTGGCTACATCGAGACCCTGGCGGGAGAATTGTTCCTGGAGTCACCAGAGGAGATCCGGCGGCTCACGGGCGTCTTCGATCACCTGCTCTCCCTGTCGCTGTCGCCCAGGGAGTCCACCCGATTGATTCAGGAGAAGAAGGATGGACTCGGTTAAGTGGTTCAAGTCCAGCCGATCCGGCAACAACGGTGCGTGCGTGGAGGTCGCCCACCTAGGTAAGGACGCTGTGGGGGTCAGGGACACCAAAGCCCGTGGTCAGGGGCCGATCCTGGAGTTCACGCAGGCAGGGTGGGTTGCGTTCATCGATGGCGCGAAGCACGGCGAGTTTGACTTGACCGGCTGATGTTGTTGGGTGCCCAGTCGATCTGGGCGGGCACCCAACACCGTCGATCCTCGTCTGGCAGCCCGACCCACCTCTAGCAACGGCCACGGCTACTCGCCCCAGTCGCACTGATCGTCGGGCACGCCCACTGAGCGTGCATAGGCGACGGCTTCGGCGCGACCTCGGTCGTCGCCCCTGCTGTAGACGAAGGTCTTGTCAGGAAAGACGATGAACTTCTGATCTTCATTGTGGAAGTCGACGTACCACCCTGGACTCGATAGGGCTTGCGCAAACTGGTCGGCAAGCGACGCGGGATCGCTGCGGTCCGAGGTGAAGTCCACGATGGTCCAGGTTTCCGGCTGACCGGGTGCGGGGTCGGGGTTTCGCCAGCGGACGATCTTGTCGACCCGTAGGTTGAGACGTTCGACCGTCACGTCGTGGCGCAGACTCTCGGTGATCAGGACTCCGGCAAGCACGGGTCCAATGGTATGCGAAACCCGTGATCAGGTGTTGGCCGTGTGTGTCAGTGTTGGTCGAGGGTTGCCGACAAACCCTGACACCAACCCTGCCGCCGAGACCTTGACCCTGATGAATGCGCCCATCGACGCTTGAGGCATGGATCGTCAGGGTTCTGGCAGGCTTTTGCCTCAGTTTCGTGTCACCGTGAACTCGCGGTGCGGTCGTGCGTGCTTCTTCTGCCGGCCTTCCGGTGAGGCGGTGCTCACTGCGGCGGGCACCGAGTTGAACGTCGACCGCCTCGTGTCGGTCGGTCGTCTGGTCCGCCATGCGGGTGTGACGGGGGTGAAGCTGACGGGTGGCGACCCGGCGCTGTACGAACCGCTGGAGGAAGCGGTCGAGCGGCTGCGCGCCGAGGCGGCGTTCGGCGAGGTCGAGGTCATCTCGCGACATCCACGCATCGGTGATCGGGCGGCCGGACTGGCGCAGGTCGGGGTGACCCAGTTCAACATGAGCGTAGACACACTCGACCCGGCGTTACACAGGGAGATCACTGGCCAGGGCGATCACGCTGCGGTGCTGGACGCGCTGCGGGCGTGTGTGGCTACAGGCGTGCCGGTAAAGGTCAACATGGTGGTCATGGCGGGCGTCAACGACGACGAGGTGGCGGACCTGGCCGCGTTTTGCGAGCGGGAAGGCGTTGCGTCGCTGAAGCTTCTGGATGTCATTCAGGACCTCGACGCGGGAGCCGAGTCGTTCGCGAAGCGGCTCGCGCATAAGCGCGCAGGGCGGGTGATCCGGGACCTGTATGTGCCGTTGGAGTCGATCACGGCGCAGTTCGCGGCGGACGCCATGGAGATTTCGACGCGGACGCAGGGCGGGTTGGGGCACCCAATGACCGTCCTGTCGTTCACCTCCGGGTTCGAGGTGGTGGTGAAGGACAGCATCGCCGGTGCCTGGTACGGATCGGTCTGCAACACCTGCCCGTTGTTCCCATGTCATGACGCGTTGATGGCGCTGCGGCTGACGGCCGACCTGCGGTTGCAGTTCTGCCTGTTGCGGGAAGACATCACCGTGCCGTTGGCCGAGCTGTTCGACAGCGACGGCGGCGAGCTGGAATCGACCGTACAACGGGCTCTCGACGTGTACGCGGGGGCGACGTTCCGTGCGGAGGCAAGCAAGGTGTCGGCGGCGGAGGTGCTGTCATGACGGTGCTGCTTCCGTCTCCGGCCCGGCGCCGGCTGGTGATCCTGGCGTACCCGCAGGTGGAGCACGAAAAGGACTACCTATACCACTGGATGCCGTTCTCGCTGTTGACGATCGCGCAACGCCTCCTCGCGGATGGCGACGTCGACGTGGTGATCTTCGACGGGAATCAACGCACCGCGCAGCAGTGGACGGCGTTCCTTGACGAGCACCTCGACCGGGCCGTGTGTATCGGGGTCAGCATTATGACCGGCGGTGGGCAAATCCGGCACGCCTTGGACATGGTGCGCGAGGCGAAGCTCCGATCCGGCTGTCCGCCTGTGGTGTTCGGCGGGCCGCATGTCAACGTGCTTGGGGAGCAGACCGCCGCGCACGAGCTGGTGGACATGGCCTTGGTTGGCCCCGGCCAGCGGTCAATGCCGGAGCTGGTGCGTTGCCTGCTCGGGTCTGGCCGGCTGGACGAGGTCCCCGGGCTGCTGATGACGCGCGACGGGCACCTGGTGAAGGGGCCGGTGAACGCGCCGAAGACGGAGATGATGGCCGGGTACCCGTGGCAGTTGCTCAACGTGCAGGAGTACGTCCGCGATGATCCGACGGTGGCGCCCCGGACGCTGAACTACGTCTCGTCGCAGGGCTGCGTCTATAAGTGCCAGTTCTGCTACGAGCTGACATATCAGCGGGCCTGGTCGGCGATGCCGGCCGATCCGCTCGTGAGGGACATCGCCGAACTGGTCGAGGCGTACGACCTGAGTGGGATCAAGTTTTACGACGCCGACTTCTTCGTCCAGCCCCGCCGGGCGGTCGACTTCTGCCAGGCACTCGCCGCACGCCAGCTCGGGATCGGCTGGGCGGCATCGATCAACCCGAACGATGTGCTGCGCTCCCGGAAGCAGCGGCTCGACCTGTTGGGCAGTATCGCCGGCTCGGGGTGCCGGCGGCTGCTGATGGGGATCGAGTCGGGCTCGGACCGGGTGCTGCGGGAGGTTGTTCGTAAGGAGATCACCCGGGAGCAGGCGTACGACGTGGCGGCCGACATCGCCGCGCACGGCATCCTCGGCTGCTACACGTTCATCGTCGGGTTTCCCGGAGAAACCGATGCCGAGGTGGACGAGACGTACGACTTGCTAACCGCAATCAGCCAACTGCATCCACGGCCCGAGACGCGGGTGCACCTGTTCGGCCCGTTTCCCGGCACGCCGCTCTTCGATGACGCGCTGCGCTACGGGTTCGAGGCACCGGACACGTTGGAGGGCTGGGCCGACTTCGACTACTACGACTCGCAGACGCCGTGGACTTCGGCGGCGACCGTCGCGCGTGCCCGCGCCCACACGCGCCTGGTCAAACAGCCCGGGGCAGCACGAGCGGAGGTGCCGGCATGAAACCCGAACAGGCGGTTGAGGACTCGGAGGACATGATGCGTGGCCTGGTGCTGATGGAGAGCCTGACCGACGGGCAGCTACCCATGCCGTTGCCGGCGGTTGTGGTGCGCCGGTATCCGCACCTGCTAAGCGGCACCCTGCCGGTGCAGATCGCCGAACTCGCAGTGACCCGCCACCGCGTCTTGACGGTCGCCATGCAGGTAGCCCAGGTGCTCCTGCCGAGACGGTTCTACGCGCACTTCCTCGACGACGAGCGGATGTACGTGGCCTTTCCGGACTGCGTGGTGGTCATCGGCCGCAACGACCCCGCCTCGGCGGACACGGCACGTGCGGTCGGCGCGCTGTTCGACATTCCGGCGGTCCAGATGCGGTTCGAGGAGATGTTCGTCAACGACCATCCCGACTCGCCGCGCGCCGAGGCCGCCTGATGGGCGGCGGGCAGGATCTCGCGGTGGTGGTCGGCGGGTCCGGTGCCATCGGCCGGAGCGTGGTTACCGAGCTGCGCACGCGTGGGCTGGGCGTGATTGCCACCCATCACGGGCAGCACCCCGGCCACACCGGCGACGGTACCTGCTGGGTGCCGTTCGACGCGGCCAGCGGCGACGCCAGCGGGCTACGGGCGGCGGTGGACGCTGCCCCTGACCGGCTGGCCGTGGTGGTGTTCACCGTCGGGGTGGCGTCCTCCAAACGGTCGGTGGCGGAGACGCCCACCGAGGAGTTCGCCCGGCTGTTCGCGGTGAACGCGCTCGGCCTGGTCACGGCCTGGCAGGCGCTCGCCGCGCGGGCACGTGCCGGGACAGCCCGGATCGTGGTGGTCAGCTCGGACACCGTGCGCGTTGCCGGGGCCGGCAACGGCGCGTACACGGCCTCGAAGGCGGGGTTGGAAGCGCTCGCGCTGACCCTGGCCAAGGAGGAGGCCCGCCACGGCGTACGGGTCAACGTCGTCGCGCCGTCGCTGATCGCCTCCCCGCAGGCCGAGCAGATCCTGGCCATGAAGGGAGTCACCGACGTTGACGCACACTACGCCGACCTGCCCGCTGGCCGAGCATTGACGGTGGAGGAAGTAGCGGGAGTGATCGCCGGGTTGGGTTGTGACCCGGTATGGGACTACGCCACCGGCACGGTGGTGCGGCTGATCTTCGACAGCGGCGCGCGGTAGGAGGCGACGATGACGGTCGGATACATGCGCTGGCTGGCCGATCTCGAACGGCCAGACCTCGCTGGCGAGCCGGAGAGCGAAGTCTTCGATATCAGCTTCGTTCCGAGCGGGGCGAGACTGCCCGGGTTGGCGCTGCTGGTGCAACGGCTCGCCGCCAGGCTCGGGAACGTGCAGGAACACCCGTTGAGGGTCACGGTCGTCGTGACGGCGGCGTTGGAGGCCGCGAGCGCGGTGTACGCCAACGCCAGCCAGGCCGAGACCACGCTAACCGCCGAGCTGCGGGAACTGCTGTCTGTCCTTGACTGCCGGTCGCACCCCTTGTTAGTCCAGACCCTGCCCTACGCCGACCCGGAATCGGCACAGGCGGTAGAGGCTGCGAACGCGGCTGTCACCGAGACGACGACGGCCGCCGGGGCGGTGGTGATACCAGCGCACCAAGCGGCCGACCTCGACGTGCTGACCGCCGGTGAGGACTTCCCAGCGGTGGCCGCCACGCTGGAGGTGCTCGGCCGCCACGACCGCATCGGCTACCTGTGGAACCGCCTGCTGGACCTGGCCTGGACGCACTGGCAGGCACTCGCCCCGCACCTGGCAACCGCACCCAAGGTGCTGCTGACCGACCTCGACGGAGTGCTGTGGCCCGGCACGGTAGCCGAGGATGGCCTCCCGGGAGCATTCACAGCCCGTGGGGTCGTCGGCCAACTCAGCCACCGTGTGTGGCGACACCATCTCACCGTTCGTCAGGAGCGCGGCGCTCTCCTTGCGGGCATCAGCAAGAACGACCCGGCCGAGGCGCAGGCTGCCCTCGCCGGTATCGAGCCGGCGGTGCCACTAGCGGAGTTATGGGCAGCGCAGGACATCGACAAAACCGCCGCGACCACATGGGCTTTGGGCTACTTCGACAACATCTCCGCGCAGCACGCCGTGTTCATCGACGACAACCCCGGCCAGCAGGAGCGGCTCCGCGCCGCGTTCCCGGCACTGCATGTGCCCGCGGTGGCCGCCACTCCGCTGCTCGTCACCGATCTGTGCCGCCAACTACACCCCGGCAGCGACCAGCCGCCCACGACCTCGGACCTGCAACGCACCCGCTACTACCAGGCACGCCGCAGCGGCGAACTCGTCCCGGAGATCGTGTGCATCGAGGACCCGACCGACGCGGAGACCCTGCGGCGGCTCGCGCAGTTGCACGCCCGCACCAACCAGTTCAACATGACCACCCCTCGCCGCACCGGCGACCAGTTGGCGGCCCTGGTCGCCGACCCGGCGTGGAGTGTCCTGGCGTTCCAGGTCACCTACCACGGCTCAGACCTTGTTGACGAGATCATCGGCTGCGCCGAGATCACCTACCCGCCGGACGGCCCAGCCCGGCTGGACTCGTTTCTAGCAAGCTGCCGCCTGCTATGGGCGGGAGCCCAGCGGCGCATGTTCGGCCAGGTTCAAGCCGTTGTGCTCGGCCGGGGCTACAAGGAGATAACCGCCCGCTGGCAGCCCAACGGGCGGAACGAGACCTATGCCCAGTGGTACGCCCACCAGAAGTGGGCCGAGCCGGTACCAGACGGGGCCGGGTGGCTACTGACCGGCTCCACCATCACTCGTGACGGGGAAAGCCCCGACGACCTTCTGACGGTGATGGGCCGCTACCTCGACGCTGCCCTGAAGCCCATGCCCGAGATCCCGAAGCAGACTCGGCTTAGGGGCAGTGATGGCGCTACCGAGGTGCTCGTGCCAGGTGGTTCGGCGACCCTCGGGCTCTGCGTGGAGGACCGCGCTGTGGTCCGGTCCGTGTTTGGGCTTGACCCCATTGGTGAGGATATTCGACCGGTCGACCTCTGTCCGTTCTGGATGGATCAGCACCTCGTCAGCCGCGATATGTTCGCCGCTTTCCTCCGTACGACCGATCGAGCAGAACAGGCTGCGGCTGTCGAAGCGACGGCCAAGCAGTACGTTCTCGGACCGGTCGGGGATGTGCAACCGGTGTTCGGGACGGGGCAACTCCCGGCGATCGTGCCCTGGGCCTGGGCGCAGCGCTACGCGCTGTGGGCCGGCGGTCGGCTGCCCAGCGAGGACGAATGGGAGTTCGCCGCTCGCGGCACCGACGGCCGTTGGTTCCCCTGGGGCTCTGCTATGCCTGGGCCGCCGCGATGCTTGGCCCGGGGTTCTGACCTCAATACGATTACCGCCAACTGTTGGGGGACATCGCCGTTCGGAGTCGAGGACATGACCGGCCACCTCTGGCAGTGGTGCTCAAGCAGCTACCGCGACCATCCGCAGTACCGAGGCGGTGACACCCGCGCCAACACCTATTTCCTGCGAACCACAGTGCGCCCCCTGGAGTCCGCCGAGCACTGCGGGCACCTTGTGGGCTTCCGCGTTGTCCGCGACGCCGCACCGGACGATCAACCCGAAAGGTAGGGGCTATGCCCACCACGATTCGGCCTCCAGCAGCGCCACCCGGTTCCACCGTGGCGGTGGTCGCCACCTCATCCCCGGTGTGCAACGACGACCTTGATCGGCTCGTCGGCTACCTGCGCGGACGCGGATACGTGGTGCACGCCTACCCGAGCTGCCGAGCCGCTACCGGGTACCTCGCTGGCCCGGTCGAGCAGCGCGCCGCTGACCTCAATGCCGCCTTCACCGATCCGGACGTGCGGCTCATCGTGCCCGCCACCGGCGGCAAGGGCGCAGCGCAACTGCTGCCTCTGCTCGACTACGACGCCATCGCCGCCAACCCCACCATCTTGACCGGCATGTCCGACCCCTCCATCCTGCTCAACGCCATCCACGCCCGCACCGGCTTGCTGACTCTGCACGGCCCCTCCGGGTACGACTTCTTCCAACGCCCCGTGCACGACGAAACCGCCGCCGCCTTCTTCGATGCCGTCACCAGCGGCTTGACCGGTCGGGAAGTCCCTGGCAAGGACTGGAGGATCGTGCGCGGCGCGGGCGCCACGGTGCGAGGCCCGGTCGTCGGCGGGCACCTCGGCACCATCCGCGCGCTCGTCGGGACCGATTACCTACCCGACCTCGACGGCGCCATCCTGATCCTCGAAGAGGTCTTCGTGGGCTGGGTAGACATCGAGGCGGCCCTCACCCACCTGCGGTTGGCTGGCGTGTTCGACCGGATCGCCGCGCTCGTCGTCGGCGTGCCCGTAGACACCAGCCAGGGGGACGCGCCCGACGAGACCTGGGACGACCTGATCGTGCGATGCGTCGGCGGGACCTTCCCGGTGATCACCAACGTCGAGTTTGGGCACACCCCCCGCAAGATCCCGCTGCCGATCGGCGGCGCGATCGAGTTGCACCTCGACGACAACAGCCCAGTCCTGCGGTACCGCGACGACCTGATCGAGGCTCGATGAGCGTCCACGACCTTGTCCTCGACCTGGACACTCACGTCGACTTCACCTACGCGCTGGAGACCTACCTGATCTATCCGTGGGTTCGCGACGGTGACGAGTTGGTCCGCCCGCTGCGTGTCGGACCCAAGGACGCCCACCACGCCGTTGCCCGGATCAGGCAGAGCGCGCCGAATCAGCTCACCGCCCAGGTCACCGTGGACGACGCCGTACCCGACGGCATCGACCAGGTTCGCGCCGCGTTGGTGCGCTGCCTGCAACTCGACTACCCGTACGAGCAGATCGTTGCCCTCGCCTCCGGCGATCCGGTCCTGCAAGCCGCCGTCAACCACCGCGGCCTCGGTCGCGGCAAGCTCTATCCCGATGTGTTCGAGGCGCTGTGCGGGGTGGTGTGCGCTAAGCGCACCAACTTCAACCGGATCTACGCGATGATGCGCAACCTCGCCGCCGCCTTCGGCGAGCCCAGCGGGGAAACGGCAGCCGGCGAGCCCGTGTACGTGTTCCCGACACCGCCGATGATGGCCCGCGCCACGGACGAAGAACTACGGGCCTGCAAGGTCGGGTTCCGGGCGAAAGACCTTGCCAACGTTGCCGGCTACCTCACCGATGTCGGCTACACCTGGGCCGACTGGCGGACCCGCCCACCGGGTGAGGTGATCACCGACCTGCTCGGCGTCAAGGGCGTCGGCCCCTACACCGCCAACCTCACCACGAACCTCGTCTACGGCAGCGGCGGCACACCCCACGTCGACACCTACGTCATAGACGTCATCGGGCGGCTCTACATGGACAACCCCAACCCCACGCCGGAAGCGGTCGCAGCCTTCATTGACCAACGCTGGGGACAGCTCGGCGAACACGTCCTCGATTTCCTCACCACCGACACCGAACAGTGGGTCAGCACCATCGGCAAGACCGTGGGGGTGCGCTCCGGTGCCCGGTCCTGACACCCGCATCCGCGTCGCGATCGACGCCCGCTACTGGCGCGGCAGCTTCCAGACCGGCGTCGAACGCTACATCCTGCTCCTGCTCGAAGCCCTCGGCACCGTACCCGAGCACGTCCACACCGCCGTCGTAGTCCGCGACAGCGAGCGGGCCGCGTTTCCGGCCGATGCCTACCCGCACGTCCAGGTGCTCACCGTCAGCACTCGCCACGCCCACGCCCTGACCAGAGTGCTACGCAGCTTCGAGCCCGACCTCGTGCACTACCCGTTCGACCTACCCCGCCGGTTCGACCACCCCGCCGTCTACACGCTGCACGACCCCGGCCGCTACCTCTACCCCGAGCTGATGGTCAAACGCATCCGCGACGAGGACAACGACCGGCTGCGCGGCCAACTCCACCACCCGCAACTACGGGCGATCATCACCGTCTCCCACTCCAGCCGCGCCGACATCGTCAACGTCTTCGGCGAACCCGCGCAGCCGCTGACCGTCGTGCCGAACTTCATCGACAGCCGTTTCGCCGCCCAACTCCACCACGCCCGCACCACCGCCCGACCAGCACAGCCCTTCCTGCTGGCCGTCGGCGTCTACATCCCCACCAAGAACATCCCCCGACTGGTCCGCGCCTTCCGAATCGCCCGCCAAGCCGCACCCGACACCGTGCCCCCGCAACTGAAACTCGTCGGCCGCCTCGGCTGGGAACGCAGCTTCCCCATCAACGGCACGCCCGACATCGCCGTCCTCGGCCACATAGACAACCAACTCCTGGCGCAACACTTCGCCACCTGCACCGCGTTCGTCTGGCCCTCGTTCTACGAAGGCTTCGGGCTGCCCGTCCACGAGGCGCTGACCGCAGGCGCGCCCGTACTGGCAGCCGACACCCCGGTCAACCGCGAGATCGCCGGTGACCTGGTCACCTACACCGACCCATACGACGACGACCAGATGGCAAAGGCCATCGTCGCCCGCTGCCAGCAGCCCTCGCCCTCGGCGCAGACCGTTGCTGACCACCTCGCCCACTACACCGCCGCGACCGCCGGCACCGCCCTCCTCGACACCTACCGCAGCGCAGTCGATCGATGATCTAGCCACCACACCGCGCAACCCTGACAATGGTGACAGTCGCCAGGTCAGGAGCAATCGTGGTCAACCAGCGCTATGCCCGCCACATCGGCATCGTGCAGCAACTACGGTCCAAGAGCTGGATCTCGGCCACCGCACTCGCCACCCGTTTCGATGTCAGCGTCCGCACCATCTACCGCGACATCGAAGAACTCAACACCGCCGGGCTGCCCATCGAGTCCGTCGCCGGCCGCGAAGGCGGCTACCGCCTCAGCGCCGAAAGCCCCGTCGACCCACTGATCATGGACGCGGACGACGTACTACGCCTCTACGTGCTCGGCCTCATCGACAACGGAGACGACGCCATAACCGACCCCGGCCTCCTCCAAGCCGGCGGGGTCAGCGCCTACGCCAGAGACACACTCCGCAAGATCGGCCAGCGCATCTACTTCGACACCCGGGACTGGTACTGGCAAGACGAGGGCTCCGGCCACGTCCCCGCCATCCGCTACGCACTGCTCACCAGCACCGCCATCGAGATCACCGTCCGCGTCAAACGCTCCCAGGCCGCCGAGACGATGACGGTCAAGCCCTACGGGCTGGTTTGGAAGGGTGGCGAATGGTGGCTCGTCGCCGCACCCACCCGAGGAGAACCTCGCCGCTACCGCCTCAACCTCATCGACCGCCTTAGCCGTACTGACCTGACCTTCGCCCACCCTGGCGATGCGTTCGACCTGCGCGAATGGTGGACCCAAGCCCTCGAAGACTACGGACGCGGCTCCACCCGGGCTGCGCTTCGCGTTCAAGCCAGCGCCCGCGAAGAGATGCTACGGCTGGGGCTCAAGCCCGACTCGGAGGTCCACCACGAACCAGACGGTTCGGTGCGGATCATCCTTTACGTGGACAACTGGCAATGGCTCGTGCCGCTCGTGGCCAGCTTTGGCGCTGACGTCGCTGCTGAGGAGCCCGCAGAACTTCGCCAGGCACTACGCCGTCATCATCAACGAGCGCTGGCCGTCTACGAACGAGAAGACAGCACCGACACGGATCCCAGCTACCTCCACGACGACAGCCGTCTCCGAGCAACCCGAGGCCGCAACCCGCGAAGCTCACGATAACGGCGATGCCAACCAAGGATGCTCCGTTGGTCGGCCGAGGGCTGTCCGGGTGCCAGGGATGCGATGACGTGCAAGATCGATCTAGGAGTTGAGGGATCGCCGTTGGCAGTATCGAGGACGGGGTGCCGCATAGCTGATCTAACCCCGTTCGATGCTCTTGGTTTAGCATCCTGACGTGACGCTTGAAGAGTTGGTCATTCAGCAAGGCATCGACCGAGATATTGAATACGCTAAGGGCTTAGTGTTGGACAATCGGGCCATCGAAGACTCCGGGATGGCCAGCATTACTTTGCTCTGCCTGGCCCCGTATCTCTCGCTCTATGTTTACGAATCTTCCAAGAAGCTAAGAACTGTAGACTCGTTCCAAATCGAGAACCTGTCCGCCACGGTAGAACCTATCGTGGCCCGTTCGCGCCACAGTCTCAAGCTTTTTGATGATAATAAGCGCGGCATTGAAGGGCAACTTGCCTACTTTCGGAACGAGATCCTCGCACCGCATGGGGCCATGTTTCGAGGTAAGAATCTCTTCACCCGCTTACTCGGAGATGACCTTGGAATCTTCCGCTACAACAACAGGATTATTGGCACGACGCACTCAATTTCCTTTAATTCCGGCATCGATTCCGCCGTTCTACTGAGCCTAGACCGGACGGCAATCAAAGGGATCTACGAAGAATACGGCCACTACTTTGGAGCGCTGGGTACTCGCCTCGGCGTGCCGGGTGAGACCTTCGTTCGGCGACTGGACTCTCAGGCATTCAGCCCGCGAGAGGAAGATGTTCGCTCAGGCAGGTATTATCGGAAGGTTTTTGACGGTCCAGGTAATCCTGACTTGAATGCGCTCTTGACTTTCTTCCAGGGTTTGATGAACTTCGCGGAGTTGATCACCAGCAACTCTGGCGTGCCTGAATACTCTGCGTTCAAAATCCGATTTCTGACGTTGTATCAAGTCCTGACCAGCCTACACATGCTGCGAACCGACCAAGGTCAGACGTTGACTGCGCGCTCCACGAAGATCCTGACCAGCCTCGTTGAGGCGGCCGAGACGCAACTCCTCCTCAGCCGCCCGGCTAGGTCGCTTCGCAACACCCTTACGCATTACAATCTGGTGCAGCCTATTGATTCAACCAGAGTTGACGTAGTGCAGCCGCTCTTCGGCTTAGTTCCCATCTACTTCCCAGCACACACTGCGGAATCCTTCGTGGCGCTCGTCAACGGGCACCTCGCGGCGGTGGCCGCAAGACTGGATGAATGGTCCGGCCCGATGTGACGCCGCCGCCGTTCCCACGAGAGTCAGCGCTGCGGAGTCAATGACGTGATCTCAACAAGAATCCGGTAGGTATCGGTATTCGAAATGGGTGAGGTGGAGAGCGGCGCGGACGATG
>NZ_JBNCKS010000095.1:0-15324 GCF_049841635.1 Micromonospora sp. DT44
ACCCTGACCAGCACCGCGACTACTCCACGCAGCCTGCCAATCCCCCCTGAACAGCCCAAACAGGATGAGACAAGCTCACTGATGTTGCTGTCTCCGACGCGGCTGAGGCAGCAACTTCGGTGATGTTGTGAGGATCTTGGGCGCGGGGCGCGGGGCGCGGGGCGTGGGGTGCGGGGGCGTGGGGTGCGGGGGCGTGGGGTGCGGGGGCGTGGGGTGCGGGGCGTGTCCCGTGGGGGCCGTGGGAAGGGTGGGGGTTAGGGTGTCGAACACACGTACTGGGGGAGGGGGCGGCGTGCGGGTGCTGGGGGTCGACCCGGGGTTGACGCGCTGTGGGGTGGGCGTCGTCGAGGGCGTGCCCGGCCGGCCCTGCACGCTGGTCGCCTACTACGTGGTCTACAACGATCCGGCCGACGACCTGGCGTTGCGGCTGCTGCACCTGGACCGGTCGCTGACCGAGTTGGTGGCCAAGCACGAACCGGAGAGTGTCGCCGTCGAGCGGGTGTTCAGTCAGCACAACGTCCGAACGGTGATGGGCACCGCCCAGGCCAGCGGCATCGCGGTGCTGGCCGGGGCGCGGGCCGGGCTGCCGGTGCAGACGTACACGCCCAGCGAGGTGAAGGCGGCGGTGACCGGTTCCGGTAAGGCCGACAAGGCGCAGATGACCGCGATGGTGACCCGGCTGCTGCGGTTGGCCGAGCCGCCGAAGCCGGCGGACGCCGCCGACGCGCTCGCCCTGGCCATCTGTCACGTGTGGCGCGGTGGCACCCGTTCCAAGCTGGCCGTCGCGGCCGACCGGGCACGACGAGGAGGAGCACGATGATCGCCAGCGTGCGCGGCACGGTGACCGCGACGGGTCCGGATCTGGCCGTGATCGAGGTCGGCGGGGTTGGTCTGGCCGTGCACTGCGCCCCCGGGACGCTCGCGGAGCTGCGGGTGGGGCAGCCGGCGCGGCTGGCGACCAGCCTGGTGGTCCGGGAGGACTCGCTGACCCTGTACGGGTTCGCCGACGACGATGCCAGGGCGCTGTTCGAGCTGTTGCAGACCGCCAGTGGGGTCGGCCCGCGGCTGGCCCAGGCCGTGCTGGCGGTGCACACGCCGGACGCGGTGCGCAAGGCCATCGCCAACGCGGACACCGCCGCGCTGACCCGGGTGCCCGGCATCGGCAAGAAGGGCGCCGAGCGTCTGGTGCTGGAGTTGCGCGACCGCATCGGCCCGGTCTCGATCGGCGCCGACGGGGCCGGTGGCGTGACCGGTGGCGCGTGGTCCGACCAGGTCCGGCAGGCGCTTGTCGGTCTGGGCTGGACGGCCGGGCAGGCGGATCAGGCGGTGGCCGCCGTGGCGGAGACGATCGACGGGCCCACCCCGCCCGTGCCGGTCCTGCTCAAGCAGGCCATCCGGCTGCTGGGCCGTACCCGATGAGCGAGACCGACGGGCTCGTCTCGGCGTACGTCAGCGATGCCGAGCGCGATGCCGAGGCGACCGTACGGCCTCAGCGACTGGCGGAGTTCATCGCCCAGGACCGGGTGCGTGACCAGCTCGACCTGCTGTTGCAGGGCGCGATGCGGCGGGGGTCGCCGCCGGACCACATCCTGCTCTCCGGGCCGCCCGGGCTGGGCAAGACGAGCCTCGCCAATATCGTCGCCGCTGAGCTGGGCGCGGGCATCCGGGTGACCAGCGGTCCGGCGATCGAACGGTCGGGTGACCTGGCGGCGATCCTGACCAGCCTCGCCGAGGGCGACGTGCTCTTCATCGACGAGATCCACCGGATCGCCCGGCCGGCGGAGGAGCTGCTCTACAGCGCGATGGAGGACTTCCGGGTCGACGTGGTGGTCGGCAAGGGTCCGGGCGCGACCGCGATCCCGTTGGACGTCGAGCCGTTCACCCTGGTCGGCGCGACCACTCGCTCGGGTCTGCTGACCGGGCCCATGCGGGACCGGTTCGGCTTCGTCGCGCACCTCGACTTCTACGCGCCGGCGGATCTGGAGACGCTCCTGCACCGTTCGGCGCGCATCCTCGGGGTGCCGATCACCCCGGATGGCGCGGCCGAGATCGCCGGCCGCTCCCGGGGCACGCCCCGGATCGCCAACCGGTTGTTGCGCCGGGTCCGTGACTACGCGGAGGTCCGCGCCGACGGAGTGGTCACCCTCGGCACCGCCCGCAAGGCTCTGACGGTGTACGACGTCGACGCGCTGGGTCTGGACCGGCTGGACAAAGCGGTGCTGAGGGCCCTGGTGGACTCGTTCCGGGGTGGTCCGGTCGGGTTGTCCACCCTCGCCGTGGCGGTGGGGGAGCAGCCGGACACGGTCGAGGAGGTCTGCGAGCCGTTCCTGGTGCGTGCCGGCCTGTTGGCGCGTACGCCCCGGGGGCGGGTGGCGACGGAGGCCGCCTGGCTACATCTGGGGCGTACGCCGCCGAATGGTACATTTGGGGCGGATATCCCGCCAGCACCCGATCTGTTCTCGGTAGATACCGATCAGCCGTAATGTGAACGTGATCTGTGCCGCATTCGGTGTTCCCAGGTGCAGGGATTAGACTTCGCCGCGGTCTGTACAGGTTGTGAGAATCCGCCTCCGCTCCGGCACCCCCCGTGCCGGCGTGGAGGCCAATGGGAAGGCAGTAACCGTGCAATACCTTGCAGCGGGTGGTGGAGCCGGCGGCTTCACGCCGGTCCTGATGGTCGTCCTGCTCGGCGGCGTCGTGTACTTCATGATGATCCGTCCCCAGCAGAAGCGTCGTCGCGACGCCGAGGCCATGCAGTCCGGGCTCGGCCCGGGCGACGAGGTCGTCACCATCGGCGGGCTCTACGGCACGGTCACCGGCGTCGAGGATGACGCCGTCCTGCTCGAGATCGCTCCGGGCGTCCAGACCCGCTACGCCCGCCCGGCCATCGCCCGGGTGGTCACCCGCGCGGAGCTGCCGAGAGAGCCGGTCACCGAGGACGCGGACACCGTCAAGGAGTGACCTCCCCGCGAGGGGTCGACGGTTCCGGCGGCAAGGCCGGCCCACCGACTCCCCGGGGCGCCGCGCCCGACGGGGCAGCGGACGTGACGTGAAACAACTGGATAGTTGGGTCGACGCCGGGCGTCGGCACGTTCCCGTAGCCGTCGGCGTCCCCGTGCCGGCGTGTCCGGTCACTGTGTCGGCACCCCGCCGACCCGGGTCAGATCGTTGGCCGGAACCCCCGGCCCGACACTCGCCGCCGCCGCGCGCAGCGGCGCGACCGTACAGGGAGACAGGACAACCGTGGCACCACCTCAGGGACAGATGCGCCCCGGCCGGCAACTCGCCGTGCTCGGGCTCATCTTCGTCGTCCTCTACCTTCTGGTGTTCTTCGCGGGCGGTGCCAGCGGCAGCTTCAAGGACCGGCTGGAGCCACGGCTCGGCCTGGACCTGATCGGCGGCACCCGGGTCACGCTGGAGGCGACCAACTCCGTCGACGGTAAGCCCCCGACGGCGGAGAACCTCGAGGAGGCCCGCCAGATCATCGAGAGCCGGGTCAACGCGTTCGGCGTGGCCGAGGCCGAGGTGGTCACCGAGGGCAACCGGAACATCGTCATCTCCCTGCCCGGTGAGAACCGGGACCTCACCGACGTGGGCAGCGCCGCCGAGTTGCGCTTCCGCAAGGTGCTCAAGGCCGCCGACGGCAGCGGGACGGCCGTCGCGCCGCCGGCCGCCGCGCCGACCCCGAGCGCCGCGCCGCCGTCCGGCGCCCCGTCGGCCAGCGCCGCGCCGAAGGTGAGCCCGTCGGCGACCGGCGCGGCGAAGGTGAGCCCGTCGGCCAGCGGTGGACAGGGCGGGATGGCGCCCGCGCCATCCGCCAGCGCCACGCCGACCCCGTCGGCCTCCGCGAGTGCCGCGCCCTCGGCGAGCGCCAGCGCCGAGCCGGTGCCGGCGAGCATCGAGGAGCAGCGCAAGGCAGTCGAGCAGAAGGTCGGGGCCGCCGCCTGGCAGGCCGCGAGTGGCCTGCAGGCCCCCGCCGACCTGAGCGCCGACCCGTCACTGGGCGACAAGCTCAAGCCGTTCAGCACGCTGACCCCGCAAGAGGTCGCCGTCCTGCCGGCGCAGACGCAGTTCAACGTGCCGACGATCGGTTGCGCGCAGCTCGACAAGCGCCCGCCGGCGTCGATCTCCGACCCGAAGCAGCAGGTCGTCTCCTGCGAGGACGGCGCGTCGAAGTACCTGCTCGACCAGGCCAAGGTGCTGGGCACCGACGTGGACGACGCCGACGCGGTGCTCGACCAGGCCAACTCCTGGGTGGTCAGCCTCGACTTCACGGGCGACGGCCAGGGCAAGTGGACGGCGCTGACCCGCGAGGCGTTCGGCAACGAGGGCCAGGCCTGTGACGCCACCGCCCTCGGCCAGGACGGCAAGTGCCGGGTGGCCGTCGTGCTGGACAACGAGATCGTCTCCTCGCCGGAGATCCAGGGTGTGCTGACCGGCAACTCGCAGATCACCGGCCAGTTCACCCAGAAGGACGCCAGCACCCTCGCCGGTCAGCTCCGCTACGGCGCGCTGCCGGTGACTTTCGAGCAGCAGGAGGCGCAGAACGTCACGGCGACCCTGGGCGCCAGCCACCTGCGGGCCGGTCTGCTCGCGGCGGGCATCGGCATGCTGCTGGTCATCATCTACGCGTTCTTCTACTACCGGCTGCTCGGCTCGGTCATCTTCCTGAGCCTGATCCTCTCCGCGCTGCTGGTCTTCGGCGCGCTGGTGGTGCTCGGCCGGCAGATCGGCTTCACGCTCACCCTCGCCGGGATCGCCGGCATGATCGTCTCGCTCGGTGTGGCGGCGGACTCGTTCGTCATCTACTTCGAGCGACTCAAGGACGAGATCAGAGAGGGTCGCAGCCCACGCAGCGCGGTGCCCCGCGCCTGGATCCGGGCCCGCCGGACGATCATCTCGGCCAACGCGATCACGTTGCTCTCCGCGGTGGTGCTCTACGTGGTCTCGGTCGGCACGGTCAAGGGCTTCGCGTTCGCGCTCGGCCTGGCCACGGTGCTGGACCTGGTCGTGGTCTTCCTCTTCCGGCACCCGATCATGACGATGTTCGCCCGGACCCGGGCGTTCCTGTCCCCGCGGGTCAGCGGCCTGGGCCGGGCTCTTCCGGCCCGCAGCCAGCAGACTCAGCCCCGCAACCCGCGCGCCAAGGAGGCCTGAGATGGCTCAAAACGGTTTGGCGAGCCGCCTCTACAACGGCGAGGCCGGTCTCAACATCGTCGGCCGCCGCAAGCTGTGGTTCGGCGTCGCCGGCGCCCTGATCCTGGTCGCGATCCTCAGCTTCGCGCTCCGCGGTTTCAGCCTCGGCATCGAGTTCGCCGGTGGTAACTCGTTCCAGGTGCCGGCCAGTGTCGGCACCCTGGACGACGCCGAGCGCGAGGTCAACTCGGCCCTCGCGACCGAGAACACCGGCGTCGAGGTCGCCACCACGCAGAAGGTCGGCGGCCCGGGTGGCGACTCGTACGAGCTGCGGACGCCGCAGCTCACCGTCGAGCAGGCCAACGCGGTCAAGGCCCAGATCGCCGAAGACCTCAACATCAACGCCAACGAGATCAGCAGCAACCAGGTCAGCGAGGCGTGGGGCAGCCAGGTGACCGAGCGGGCCGTGCTCGGCCTGGTCATCTTCATCGCGCTGGTGATGGTCTACCTGATCCTGCGCTTCGAGTGGCGGATGGCCGTCGCCGCGGTCTCGTCGCTGTTCATGAACCTGATCCTGACCGCCGGCATCTACTCGCTGGTCGGTTTCGAGGTCACCCCGTCGACGATCATCGGCTTCCTCACGATCCTGGGCTTCGCGCTCTACGACGTGGTGGTGGTCTTCGACAAGGTGCAGGAGAACACGCGGGGCATCACCGCCAACAACAACATGACGTACAGCGAGGCGGCCAACCTGGCCGTCAACCAGAGCCTCATGCGGTCGCTGAACACCTCCGTGGTGGCGCTGCTGCCCGTCGGTGGTCTGCTCTTCATCGGTGCCGGCCTGCTCGGCGCGGGCACCCTGAAGGACCTCGGCCTGGTGCTGTTCGTCGGTATGGCGGTGGCGTTCCTGACGTCCATCCTGGTGGCGACGCCGCTGCTGGCGCTGCTGAAGAACTACGACCCGCGTATCCAGGCGCACAACAAGCGGGTGCAGACCCGCCGGGGTGCGTTGGGCCGTGGTGAGGCCACCGGCAAGGTCACGTCGACGCCGGTCGACGGCGACGCGGCCGACGTGATCGACCCGGACTCGGCGGCGCTGGCCGGCGCGGCCCCCAAGGTGGGTTCGCGGCCGGTGGGCAAGCGGCCGACCGGCACGCGGGGCGGTCGCCCCGGCGGCGGCGGTAACCGGCCCGGTGGCGCGAAGCGTCGCTGACCACCCCCGCCGCTCACCGGGCCAGAGGTTGGGGGCGAAGCGTCGCTGACCACCCTCGGCGCCCCCCGGGCCAGAGGCTGGGCGCGAAGCGTCGCTGACCACCCCGGGGCTGACCCGGGAGGAAACGCCCGAACGGCGTCCGGCATGCTGTGCGAGCAGCGTGCCGGACGCCGTCGTCGTTGGAAGGGAACGCAACAGCCGTGACGGAGACCCACAGCATCGCCCCGCGCGGGGACAGCGGCCCGGAGGCCGCCCGACTGGTGGCCAGCCGGGTGCTGGACGTGCCCGACTTCCCGAAGCCCGGTGTTCTGTTCAAGGACCTGATGCCGTTGTTCGCCGACGGGAAGGCGTTCCGCGAGGTTGTCGACGGGATCGTCGCGTACCACGGGCGGGACGCGTTCGACGTGGTGGTCGGCATCGAGGCGCGGGGGTTCGTCGTCGCGGCGGCCGTCGCGTACGCGGCCGGGGTGGGTGTCGTGCCGGTGCGTAAGGCCGGCAAGTTGCCCCGCCCGGCGCACTCGGTGTCGTACGCCCTAGAGTACGGCGAGGCCACGCTCGAGGTGCACGAGGACGCCTTCACCGCCGGCCACCGGGTGCTCGTCGTCGACGACGTGCTGGCCACCGGGGGCACCGCCGAGGCGACGCTGGACCTGGTCGAGCGCGCGGGCGGTACGGTGACGGGCTTCACCGTCCTGTTGGAGCTTGCCTTCCTGGGCGCGCGGGAGCGACTGACCCCGCGTCCGGTCCATGCCCTGTTGACCGTTTGATCCCTGTCGCGCCGGCATCGGGACGACGGTGTGACCACGCTGCGTGCCGACCGGCCGTGCCGACCGGCGGAGCCGAGGCCCGGTCGGGCCGGCCGCCCGGGCGTCGACCGTCCGGCGGAGCGGCAGGGGGCCGTCCGTGCGGGTAGCATTGCCCATTGCTGACGCCGGCGGTACACCGTCCGGCGACGCGAGACCAGGCCGGCCGACACACGGCCGGCGTGTTTCCGGCGAGCGGTGAGGAGGCCGGTGTCCCACGATGTCGTCCCTCCGGCGGAGGGCACGGTGCACCCCACAGGCGACGCTGACGGCTCGGTGACCGACTGGAACGGCGACGCGCCGGCCCGGGTGACGGGCACCGACAACGGCTCCGGCAGGGCTCCTGCCGACAGCGTGACGGCTCCTACCGATGTCACGGCGAGCGCCGTCGAGGCGGCGCCCGGCGCGGACGGGGTTGTGGTTCCGTTCCCGACGGACGTCGACCCGTCGCCGAGCGGCGGCTTCGGGTTCTCCAACGCACCTACCGGCCGACGGGTGCGCGCCCGCCTGGCCCGGTTCAACGCGCCCTGGCAGACCTCGCAGGTCAGCGAGGTGCTGGAGCCGCTCATCGCCAGCCACCGGGAGAACCACCCGAAGGCCGACGCGCGGTTGCTCCAGCGTGCCTTCGACACGGCCGCGCGGTGGCACTCCGGCCAGTACCGCAAGTCCGGCGACCCGTACATCACGCACCCGCTCGCGGTGGCCACCATCCTGGGCAACCTGGGGATGGACACGACCACGCTGGTCGCCGCGCTGCTGCACGACACGATCGAGGACACCGAGTACACCCTCGACGCGATGCGCGCCGACTTCGGCGGCGAGGTCGCCCTGCTCGTCGACGGCGTCACCAAGCTGGACAAGGTCAAGCTGGGCGACGCGGCCAAGGCCGAGACGATCCGCAAGATGGTCGTGGCGATGGCCAAGGATCCGCGGGTGCTGGTGATCAAGCTGGCCGACCGGCTGCACAACATGCGTACCCTGTCCTTCCTGCCGGCGCCGAAGCGCGAGCAGAAGGCCAAGGAGACCCTGGAGATCCTCGCGCCGCTGGCCCACCGCCTCGGTATGAACACGATCAAGTGGGAGCTGGAGGATCTGGCCTTCGGCACGCTCTTCCCGAAGCGGTTCGAGGAGATCAACCGGCTGATCGGTGAGCACCAGCCGCAGCGCGAGTCGCTGCTGCGGCAGGTCACCCAGAAGGTCGGCACCGACCTCAAGGCCGCCAAGATCAAGGCGGAGACGACCGGCCGACCGAAGCACCTCTACTCGATCTACCAGAAGATGATCGTGCGGGGTCGCGACTTCAACGACATCTACGACCTGGTCGGTGTGCGGATCCTGGTCGACACGGTGCGGGACTGCTACGCGGCGCTGGGGGTCATCCACGCCAACTGGCAGCCGGTGCCGGGCCGGTTCAAGGACTACATCGCCATGCCCAAGTTCAACATGTACCAGTCGTTGCACACGACGGTCATCGGGCCCACCGGCAAGCCGGTGGAGATGCAGATCCGCACGTACGCCATGCACCGCACCGCCGAGTTCGGCATCGCCGCGCACTGGAAGTACAAGGAGCACAAGGGCACCCTGGTGGTCGGTCCGCCGGCGCACATCGACGAGATGACCTGGCTGCGGCAGCTGCTGGACTGGCAGCGTGAGGCCGCCGACCCGAGCGAGTTCCTGGACGCGCTGCGCTTCGACCTGTCCAGCCAGGAGGTGTACGTCTTCACCCCCAAGGGTGACGTCATCCCGCTGCCGACCGGGTCGACGCCGGTGGACTTCGCGTACGCGGTGCACACCGAGGTCGGGCACAAGTGCATCGGCGCGCGGGTCAACGGCAAGCTCGTGCCGCTGGAGTCGACGCTGTCCAACGGCGACGTGATCGAGATCTTCACGTCGAAGTCCGAGACGGCCGGCCCCACGCAGGACTGGCTGGGCTTCGTCAAGAGCCCGCGCGCCCGCACCAAGATCCGCCAGTACTTCAACAAGGAGCGGCGCGAGGAGGCGATCGAGGCCGGCAAGGACGCGATCGTCAAGGCGATGCGCAAGCAGGGCATGCCGCTGCAGCGGATGCTCACCTCCGACGCGCTGATGTCGATCGCGCGGGACCTGCACCTCGCCGACGTGGCCTCGCTCTACGCGGCCGTCGGCGACAGCCAGGTCTCCGCGCAGTCGGTGGTGCAGAAGCTGATGGCCGCGTACGGCGGCGAGGAGGGCGCGGCGGAGGACATCGCCGAGACCGCCGTCGCCACCCGGCCGCCGCGCAGCCGGCAGAGCAGCAGCGACCCGGGCGTGGTGGTCCGGGGCGTCAGCGACGTCTGGATCAAGCTGGCGCGGTGCTGCACCCCGGTGCCACCGGACTCGGTGTTCGGGTTCGTCACCCGCTCCGGTGGGGTGAGCGTGCACCGTGACGACTGCGCCAACGCCGAGGACCTGCGGGCGCAGGCCGAGCGGGTGGTCGAGGTGAGCTGGAAGCTCACGTCCGCCTCCACGTTCCTGGTGGCGATCCAGGTCGAGGCTCTGGACCGGCACAAGCTGCTCGCCGACGTCACCCGGGTGCTCTCCGACGAGCGGGTGAACATCCTGTCCGCGACCGTCACCACCACCCGGGACCGGGTCGCGGTGAGCCGGTTCAGCTTCGAGATGGCCGACCCGAAGCACCTGGGCCACCTGTTGGCCACCGTTCGCAAGGTCGACGGCGTGTTCGACGCGTACCGGGTCACCTCCGGCGCCTGACGCGTACCCCACACACGAGAGCGCCCGCCGGCTCAGCCGGCGGGCGCTTCGACATCCTGGCGGGCGTCAGCCCTGCGGTGCGCTCATCGTGAGGGTCTTGATGACGACCTCCTTCTTCGGGTGGCCGCCACCGGCCTGCTGGGCGAACGCCCCGTCTTCGCCGGCCTTGGCCACGTCCTTGACGATGTCCATGCCACCGGTGACGGTGCCCAGCACGGTGTACGCCGGGTCGAGCGGCGAGTCCCCGTACACGATGAAGAACTGGCTACCGGTGCTGCCCGGCTGACCGGAGTTGGCCATCGCGATGACACCCTCCGGGTACGGCGGGCGCTTGTCGGTGGGCAGGTTCTCCTCGGGCAGCCGGAAGCTCGGGCCACCCGTGCCGTCGGTGTCGCGCCAACCCTTGCCGGTGGCGCTCGGGTCGCCGCACTGCAGCACCTTGATGCCCTCGGTCACCAGGCGGTGGCACTTGGTGTTGTCGAAGAACTTCTTCTCGGCGAGGAGGCTGAACGCCCCCGCGGTGCAGGGCACCTGCGACCGGTCGACCTTGGCCGTGATCGGGCCCAGGTTGGTGTCGATCGTCATGGTCTGCACACCGTTGGCGGACTGCTGGTTGCTCGGTACCCCGACGTCCTTGATCTGCGGGGACCGCTGGTCGGCCGGCATCGCGTTGTAGACGCACTCGGACGCCCCGGGCGCCGACGCGGCGTTCTTGTCCTTGTCGTCGTCGCCGCCGAGGGTCGTGGCCAGCCAGACGGTGCCGGCGACCACGAGGACCAGCACGGCGGCGGCGCCGACGATCGCCTGCGTCTGGCGGCGCTTGCGGGCCTTGGCCGAGCGTTCGGCCATCTCCTTCTCGAGTCGGGCGCGTGCCGCCGCGCGCTGCCGCTCTCTGGTGGACGTCACGCCTGGATCCTCCTGGCTGTTTGCTGCGGGGTGCCGCTCGGGTTGGGTGGGGGCGACCGGTCAGCCGGCGCTCGGGCTGCTGGCCGGGGCGCCGGACGGCGGCGGTGCCGCGCTGGTGACCGGCTCGCCGACCGTGAGGCTCTGGATCACCACGTCGGTCTTGGGCTTCACCTTCGCCCCGGTCCCATTGTCCACGGTCGGCTGGGCGCCGATCTTCTCCACCACGTCCAGCCCGCCGGTGACCTTGCCGATCACCGGGTACGTCGGGTCCGCGGTGGTGAAGTCCTTGAAGAAGATCAGGAACTGGCTGCCGTTGGTGCCCGGCGGGTTGGAGATCATCGCCACGGTGCCCTTGGGGTACGTCGGCGGCTGTCCGGGCGCGGGGCTGGCCGAGGGCGACGGCGCGGTCGGCACGTCCTCGTCGTAGAACGAGTAGGTGGGCCCACCGAGGCCGGTGCCGCTGGGGTCACCGCAGCGCAGCGCGCCGTCGGTGGTGATCTCGTGGCACTTGGTGTTGTCGTAGAACGACCGACCCGCCAGGTGGGCGATGCTCGCGGCGGCGCACGGGGAGCTCGTCAGGTTCAGCTCGGCGGTGATCGGCGCGCCCTGGTTGGTGGTGACGGTCATCGGCCGGGTGCCGTCGGTCGGCAGACCCTTGTTCTCCGGCGTACCGACGTCCTTGAGGTTGGTGTTCGCCGTCGCGTCCTGCGGCGTCCAGAGGCAGGTGTCCTCGGCCGCCGCGTTCTGCTTCGGGTCGGAGTCGAACGCCCCGAGCGCCCAGGCCGAGCCGGCCACGATCACCGCGAGGACCAGGAAGGCGCCCACACCGGCCTGGATCTGCCGACGACGCCGTGTGGCGGCCGCCCGGCGTGCCATCTGCCGATCGAGCTTGGCCCGCGCCAGTTTGCGCTGCCGGTCCCTGCTGGAAGCCACAGGTGCTCCCCTTTCTTCGCCTGATCGTCACCGGCGGCCGGCTATCCCGGCCCGTCCGGGCGTCGCGTGTGCCGCGCCACACGCCCGCCAGAGTGTACGGCTAGTGACTGGGAATGTGGTGTACGAGGTCCACCCCGTCCCGAGCAGCGCTTATCGGAAGTTGTCACTGTGCCGGTCGGGGCGCGCGGGACGGACGCGGCAAACCCGCTCGGCCCGCCCGATAGGCTGCTGGGCAGGACGACAGCTCGACGGAGAGGACAGCGCCCGTGCTCGTGGCCGGCTTTCCCGCGGACGCCTTCGGCACCAACTGTTACGTGGTCGCCACCGCGCCGGGGGAGCAGTGCGTGGTGGTCGACCCCGGCATCGGGGTGCTCGACCAGCTCGACGCGCTGCTCGCCGAGCACCGCCTGCATCCGGCCGCCGTGCTGCTCACCCACGGCCACCTGGACCACACGTTCTCGGTGGCGCCGGTCTGCGACGCCAGCGGGATCACCGCGTACGTGCACCCCGGCGACCGGGAGATGCTCGCCGACCCGGCCAAGGGCCTCTCGGCCGACCTGACGTCGCTCTTCGGCGGCCGGTTGAGCTACAGCGAGCCGGAGGACGTGGCCGAGTTGACCGACGGCGCCACCCTCACGCTCGCCGGCCTGGAGATCGCCGTCGACCACGCGCCGGGCCATACCGGCGGGTCGGTGCTGTTCCGGCTGCCCGGTGCCGGGTCGGGCTGGGAGGCGGACGAGATCTGCCTCTCCGGCGACGTCCTCTTCGCCGGTTCGATCGGCCGCACCGACCTGCCCGGCGGCAGCATGCCGGCCATGCTCGCCAGCCTGCGCGACAAGATCCTTCCGCTGGCCGACGACACCGTCGTGCTGCCCGGTCACGGCCCGAGCACCACCATCGGCCGCGAGCGCGCCAGCAACCCGTACCTCGTCGAGGTGGCCGGCACGTCGCCGGCCGCGCCCACCCGGGGTTTCTAGATCATTCGTCCGCGCCGCGCGCGGACCCACGACACCACCGCGCCACGGGCGCGGAACCGCAAGGAGTACGCGATGAGCAAGCCCACGCCCATCTCCGGGTTCCCGGAGTGGACCCCCGGTCAGCGGATGATCGAGCAGTTCGTGCTCGACAAGATCCGCGGCACTTTCGAGCTGTACGGGTTCGCCCCGCTGGAGACCCGCTCGGTGGAGCCCCTGGACCAGCTCCTGCGCAAGGGGGAGACCTCCAAGGAGGTCTACGTGATCCGGCGGCTGCACGCCGACGCCGAGGGCGCCGGTGGTGACGACCAGCTCGGGCTGCACTTCGACCTGACCGTGCCGTTCGCCCGCTACGTGCTGGAGAACGCCGGCAAGCTCACCTTCCCGTTCCGTCGTTACCAGATCCAGAAGGTGTGGCGGGGGGAGCGGCCGCAGGAGGGCCGCTACCGGGAGTTCGTCCAGGCCGACATCGACATCGTCGACCGGGACACCCTCGCCCCGCACCACGAGGCGGAGATGCCGCTGGTCATCGGGGACGCCCTGCGCGCCCTGCCCATCCCGCCGGTGACCATCCAGGTGAACAACCGCAAGATCTGGGAGGGCTTCTTCCGGGGCATCGGGGTGACCGACCCGGAGGCGGCGCTGCGTACGGTCGACAAGCTCGACAAGATCGGCCCGGCGAAGGTGGCCGAGCTGCTGGCCGAGACCGCCGGGGCGAGCGAGGCGCAGGCCAAGGCGTGTCTGGCGTTGGCCGAGATCTCCGCGCCGGACGCCTCGTTCGCCGACGCCGTACGCGCGCTCGGGGTCAGCGACCCGCTGCTGGACGAGGGCGTCGACGAGCTGGTCCGGGTGGTCCAGACCGCCGCCGACCACTCGCCCGGCCTCTGCGTGGCTGACCTGCGCATCGCCCGTGGCCTGGACTACTACACCGGCACGGTGTACGAGACGCAGCTCCGCGGCTACGAGCGGTTCGGGTCGATCTGCTCCGGCGGCCGGTACGACAACCTGGCAACCGCGGGCGCCACCTCGTACCCCGGTGTCGGTATCTCGATCGGGGTGACCCGGCTGCTCGGGCTGCTCTTCGGAGCGGGGGAGCTGTCCGTCTCCCGTTCGGTGCCCACCTGCGTGCTGGTGGCGCTGGCCGACGAGGAGCACCGTGCGACAAGCGACCGGATCGCGGCGGCGCTGCGTCGTCGGGGTATCGCCACCGAGGTGTCGCCGAGCGCGGCCAAGTTCGGCAAGCAGATCCGCTACGCCGAGCGGCGGGGCATTCCGTACGTCTGGTTCCCGGGGGCCGACGGCACGCCGGACGAGGTGAAGGACATCCGCTCCGGTGAACAGGTCGCGGCCGACGCGCAGGCCTGGACGCCCCCGGCGGGCGACCTGAAACCGGCGGTGGTTTGACGGCTCCACTGGCGCTAACGGTCGCGGGGACCTACGGTAGCGTAAGTTACGCCACCGTAGGGAGTTACTCGTGACCGTGAGCACCGCACTGAGCCAGACCGCCCTGCTCGTCGAGCTGGAGCCGGTAGTCGCGCGAAACCTGGACCGCCATCTCTCGCTGGCGAAGGAGTGGTTTCCGCACGAGTACGTGCCGTGGAGCGACGGTCGTACCTTCGACGGTCCGCTCGGCGGTGAGGCGTGGTCGCCCACCGACTCGGCGATCCCGGACGTGGCTCGTACGGCGCTGATCGTGAACCTGCTGACCGAGGACAACCTGCCCTCGTACCACCACGAGATCGCCACCCTGTTCGGTCGTGACGGCGCGTGGGGCACGTGGGTGCACCGGTGGACCGCCGAGGAGGGGCGGCACGGCGTCGCGATCCGCGACTACCTGACCGTGAGCCGTGCCGTCGACCCGGTGGCGTTGGAGCGGGCTCGGATGACGCACATGTCGGAGGGCTACACCAACGCCCACGGCGACGAGGTGCTGCACTCCCTGGCGTACGTCTCGTTCCAGGAGCTGGCCACCCGGATCTCGCACCGCAACACCGGCAAGGCCACCGGCGATCCGGTCTGCGAGGCGCTGCTGGCCCGGGTCGCCGCCGACGAGAACCTGCACATGGTCTTCTACCGCAACCTGCTCGCCGCCGCGTTCGAGCTGGCCCCGAGTCAGGCCATGCGGGCCGTCGCCGATGTGGTCGCCGACTTCCAGATGCCCGGCAGCGGCATCGAGGGCTTCGCCCGCAAGTCGGTGGCGATCGCGCTCGCCGGCATCTACGACCTGCGCCAGCACCGCGACGAGGTGTTGCAGCCGGTGCTGCGCCAGTGGGACGTCTTCAACGTGACAGGCCTGAACGCCGACGGCGAAGCAGCCCGCGAGCAACTCGCCACCCAGCTCGACGCCCTGGAGAACGCGGCGTCCCGCTTCGAGGAAAAGCGCGACGCGAGAGCCGCCCGCCTCTCCCAGCGCTAACCCCCACCCCCCACCCCCGCGTCCCACCCCACCTGTCCCCGTTGATCATGAAGTTATTGCGGCGACACGCCGATGGGGCGGGCAATAACTTCATGATCAACGGGGTGGACCCGGAACCGGGGCCGGGCCAGGGGGTGGGGGGTTAGTCCTTGTCGCCTCTGGCGAGGTGGCCCGTTCCGGGCTGAAAATCGTGTTGGTCGCTCGCTGACGTCG